>NZ_JANION010000216.1:0-10996 GCF_024610815.1 Mixta sp. | reverse complement strand
GAATTTATCGTATTAAAGTCCAGTTTAGCACGGTACAGAGCCAAAAAATATTTTATAAAAGCATCATTAACCTTATGTTTTTAATTACGTTTGAACGAGGTTTAAGGTAATTCCTAATTGGGCGGTGTCGCAATTGCGGCTACTAAGGCTTTCTTATAGATTTACCCGAACCATCACACAAGGAATGGCTATATGTTTAAACTCATTATTATTGCAGTTCTGATCGCGCTGATGGGGTTTGCTATCTCCCGCCACTGGAAAGTGCGCAATGAAAAAACGGTAAGCAACCCGTATCGTCACCTCAGACGTCGCTAACCTTTTTTCCCGTTGGCGGAAACATACACAGCCGTGTTTCCGCCCGCAAGGGCTACTGACGCCTCCTTTCAAATCAAGTATACTTCCCCCCTTCTTTTTTCCGCGACGCCATTTTACAGCATCCTGCCAGGCTGTCTGGCGCCGCGATGATAATGCCCGTACCGCAACGCGGCGGGCAATGCAGACAGGTGAAGGTAACTCGGTGAATATTCAGGCTCTCCTTTCCGAAAAAGTTAGTCAGGCGATGATCGCCGTCGGCGCGCCGGCAGATTGCGAACCTATGGTTCGTCAGTCGGCGCGCGTGCAGTTTGGCGATTACCAGGCCAACGGCATCATGGCGGTGGCGAAAAAACTGGGCCAGCAACCGCGCCAGCTGGCCGAGCAGGTTGTGCAGCATCTTGCGCTGGACGGCATCGCCAGCAAAGTCGACATCGCCGGACCGGGCTTCATTAACATTTTCCTCGCGCCTGAGTTCCTGGCGCAGCAGGCGGAAGCGGCGCTGGCGTCGCCGCGCCTGAACGTTGCGCCGGTGCAGGCGCAAACCATCGTTATCGACTACTCCGCGCCAAACGTGGCGAAGGAAATGCATGTAGGCCATGTGCGCTCGACAATCATCGGCGATGCGGCGGCCCGCACCCTTGAATTTCTCGGTCATAAAGTGATCCGCGCCAACCACGTTGGCGACTGGGGCACGCAGTTCGGCATGCTGATCGCCTATCTGGAAAAGCAGCAGCGCGAACATCATGAAGCGATCGCGCTTTCCGATCTGGAAGCGTTCTATCGCGAAGCGAAGAAGACCTATGACGAAGATGAAGCGTTCGCCGAGCGCGCACGCGGCTACGTGGTAAAACTGCAGGGCGGCGACGAATATTGCCGCGCCATGTGGAAAAAGCTGGTCGATATCACTATGACGCAGAACCAGACGGTTTACGATCGTCTGAACGTGACGCTGACGCGCAACGACGTGATGGGTGAAAGCCTGTACAACGATATGCTGCCGGGCATCGTCGCCGATCTGAAAGCCAAAGGGCTGGCGGTGGAAAGCGAAGGCGCCACCGTGGTTTTCCTCGACGAATTTAAAAATAAAGAAGGCGAGCCGATGGGCGTCATCATCCAGAAGAAGGATGGCGGCTACCTCTACACCACGACGGATATCGCCTGTGCGAAATATCGTTATGAGCAGCTGCACGCCGATCGCGTGCTGTACTACATCGACTCCCGTCAGCATCAGCACCTGATGCAGGCCTGGACCATCGTGCGTAAAGCAGGCTACGTGCCGGAATCGGTGCCGCTGGAACACCATATGTTCGGCATGATGCTGGGCAAAGATGGGCGTCCGTTCAAAACCCGCAGCGGCGGTACCATTAAGCTGTCCGATCTGTTGGATGAAGCGGTAGAGCGCGCGACGGCGCTGGTTTCTGAGAAGAACCCGGATATGGATGCGGACGAGCTGCGCAAGCTGGCGAATATCGTCGGTATCGGCGCGGTAAAATATGCCGATCTGTCAAAGAGCCGCACCACCGATTACATTTTCGACTGGGACAATATGCTGGCCTTTGAAGGCAATACCGCGCCTTATATGCAGTACGCCTATACTCGCGTGCTGTCGGTGTTCCGTAAAGCGGGCATCGATGAGAATGCGGTGCTGGAAGGTCAGATTCAGCTCAGTGACGAGCGTGAAACCCAGCTGGCGGCGCGCCTGTTGCAGTTTGAAGAGACCATTACGCTGGTGGCGCGCGACGGCACGCCGCATGTGATGTGCGCCTATCTGTACGATCTGGCGGGCCTGTTCTCCGGCTTCTATGAGCACTGCCCGATTCTCTCTGCGGAAGACGAAGCTGTCCGTCAGAGCCGTCTGAAGCTGGCGCTGCTGACCGCGCGCACGCTGAAGCAGGGCCTGGATACGCTGGGCATCGAGACGGTCGAGCGCATGTAACTTTTACGCTTTGCCGCGCTGATTTCGCGGCGAGACTGACTGAAAAAATCCACGCTCCGGCGTGGATTTTTTATTGGCGATTTGGCGCGGCGGGAGATTGCTGGCGGCGCTTGCCCTGGGTAGGTCAGCGGCGAAACTCGGCGTTGGCATCAGCGCAGCGTTGGGTAGGTCGGCGGCGAAACTCGGTGTTGACGCAAGCCCAGCGCAGCCAGCGGCGGACAGGCCGCTCCGTAAAGACGCCATGAATCCATCCCTGGAGGCTCTGCCGCGTCATCCCTGACGCGGAAGCTTTACTACGCAGCCTGTCCGCCTCGGCTTCAGCATCTGATGAAATTTGCCGCCGCTTTTCGGCATTGATATCGCTTTGATTTTTCTCCAGGCGCCATGTGACTAAAAGGCACAGAACAATGGCAATTAAAAGGTAATGTTCCGGTAGCGCAAATCTCAAGGGAGCGAGAGGAGCTGGCCGATGAGGCGGGCCTCCCGCGCCAGGGAAGGCGCGGGCGGAGGCCCCAGGGATGAGTTTATGCCGTCCCGCCGAACGGCCAGTTCCTCTTGCGACCGGCACGAAGTTGGTTTTCAACCAGCATCCCCGATATCTCTCAGCCCAACAAAATAAACCACAGGTAAGGTTCCGGCAGCGCAAATCTCAGGGGAGTAAGGGGAACTAGCCGATGAGGCGGGCCTCCCGCGCCAGGGAAGGCGCGGGCGGAGGTCCCAGGGATGGGTTTATACCGTCCCGCCGAACGGCCAGTTCCTCTTGCGACCGGCACGAAGCCGGTTTTCAATCAGCAAGACCGGCAGCAAACTGCCCTACTGGTAATTCACCATCACCTGATTGCTGAGTACGCGCAGCACCGGAAACAGCCTCCCCTGCCCAGGCACGCTATAAATAAAGCGCAGCGTATCGCCGGCAGGCACATTCGTCAGGCCGCGCGTGGCGCCGCTGGCGCCTTCGATCGGCGTACAGCGCGTGCTGGAACAGAGCTTCACCTGCATCCCCGCAGGCTGCGGGCCCGTCAGCTCAAAACGCCAGTAGATAATCGTCATCACGCCGGATACCGGCCCTGGCGGCGTAATCGCCGCCGATGAGGCCTCGACGCCGCGGTTGCTCAGGCTCGCGCCGGCGGCGCTCCCCTGCCACGCCCCGCCCGCCGCCTGCGCGGCTAACGGCAGCAGCAGCGCTAAAGACAACAGCGCATATTTCATCAGTGGCCTCCAATGGTCGCCGTCATACGGATATGACGGTTATCGGTCAGCTCCATATTGGAAAGCACCGCCAGCTGCGGCAAATTGCGGCGCAGGAAACGCGCCAGCAGCGCCCGCAGCGGATGATTCACCAACAGCACCGGCGGCGCGCCCAGCATCTCCTGATTTTGCAACGCGCGCTGCGTCTGATCCAGCAGACGATCCGCCAGGCCCGGCTCCAGACCGCCGCCGCCCTGCAACGCCTGCAACAACAGACGTTCCAGCGTCGCATCCAGACCAATCACCTGCACTTCTCCATTGCCAGGGAACCACTGCTGCGTAATCGCGCGACCCAGCGCCACACGCACTACCGTCGTCAGCTCGTGCGGATCGCTCTGCACCGGCGCATGCTCCGCCAGCGTCTCGATAATGGTACGCATATCACGGATCGACACGCGCTCCGCCAGCAGATTTTGCAGCACCTTATGCAGCGTCGTCAGCGACACCACGCCCGGCACCAGATCTTCCGTCAGCTTCGGCATCTCCTGGCTCACGCGATCCAGCAACTGCTGCGCCTCCTGACGACCAAACAGCTCGCTGGCGTACTGGCCGATCAGATGGTTCAGGTGCGTCGCCACCACGGTGCTCGCTTCCACCACGGTAAAGCCCTGAATCTGCGCCTGCTCTTTCAGCGCGCTGTCGATCCAGATGGCGGCAAGACCAAATGCGGGATCGACCGTCTGTTCGCCGGGCAAGGTGCCGGCGGCGGTGCCAGGGTTGATCGCCATCCAGCGGCCCGGATAAGCGTCGCCGCTGCCAATCTCGACCCCTTTCATCAGAATGCGGTAGCGCGCCGCAGGCATATCCATATTGTCGCGGATATGCACCACCGGCGGCAGAAAGCCCATCTCCTGCGCGAACTTCTTACGAATACTGCGGATACGGCCCAGCAGCTCGCCGTCCTGCGTGCTGTCCACCATCGGGATCAGGCGGTAGCCCACTTCCATACCCAGCGAATCTTCCAGCTGCACGTCGCCCCAGGTCGCTTCCACTGTCGCCGCCGTCTCCTGCGCACGCGGGATCGCCTGCTGCGCAGCCGCCTTCGGCTTCATCTCACGACCGCGCTGCCACCAGGCCAGGCCCAGCAGCGCGGCGGTAAACAGCAGGAACACCAGGTTCGGCATCCCCGGCACCAGGCCCAACAGCCCCAGCACGCCAGCGCTCAGCATCATCACACGCGGGTTGCTGAACAGCTGGGTCACCATCTGCTCGCCCACATCCTGATCGGTGCTGACGCGCGTGACGATAACGCCCGCCGCGGTGGAAATCACCAGCGCCGGGATCTGCGCCACCAGGCCGTCGCCGATGGTCAGCAGCGTATAGCTTTCCGCCGCCGCGCCGAACGGCATGCCGTGCTGCACCACGCCCACCAGCAAGCCGCCCACGACGTTGATAATCATAATCATGATGCCAGCGATGGCGTCGCCGCGCACAAACTTACTGGCACCGTCCATTGAGCCGTAGAAATCCGCTTCCTGCGTGACTTCGGAGCGACGTTTCTTCGCTTCCTCTTCGCCGATCAGACCGGCGTTGAGATCGGCATCGATCGCCATCTGCTTGCCGGGCATCCCGTCAAGCACGAAACGCGCCCCCACTTCCGCGATACGCCCGGCACCCTTGGTGATCACCATAAAGTTAATGATGATCAGGATAATAAACACCACGATACCGATGGCGAAGTTGCCGCCGACCAGGAAGTGGCCGAACGCTTCCACCACCTGTCCCGCCGCCGCCGCGCCGGTATGCCCTTCCAGCAAAATCACGCGCGTCGAGGCAACGTTCAGCGCCAGACGCAGCAGCGTCGAGAACAGCAGAATGGTCGGGAACGCGGCGAACTCCAGCGTGCGCTGGGTGAACATCGCCACCAGCAGCACCATGATCGACAGCGCGATGTTAAAGGTAAACAGCAGATCGAGGATAAAGGGCGGCAGCGGCAGCACCATCATCGACAGGATCAAAAGAATCAGCAGCGGGCCAGCCAGCACCTTCATCTGCGTATCTTTCATGTTACCCGGTAAGCGAAATAAAGCGGCCAGATTAGCCATCAGCTCTTGTCTCTCCTGCAAAGTCCAGTTCAGCCGGTACCGGCAAGCGTTCAGGTCTCTTCGGTATCAGCCCGCCCTCGCGCTTCCAGCGTCGGAGCTGCCATACCCAGGCCAGCACTTCCGCCACCGCCGCATAGAGCGCGCCCGGAATGTGCTGTCCTATTTCACTGTGACGATAAAGGGCGCGCGCCAGCGGCGGCGCCTCCAGAATCGGCACGCGATGTTCTTTACCCAGCTCACGAATGCGCAGCGCCACGTCACCGGCGCCTTTCGCCAATACCTTCGGCGCGCTCATTCTCTTCTCGTCATACTGCAACGCCACCGAATAGTGCGTCGGGTTGGTGACGATCACGTCCGCCTTCGGCACATCGGCCATCATGCGGCGGCGAGCGGCGGCGCGCATCGCCTGACGGATGCGCCCTTTCACATGCGGGTCGCCTTCCATCTCTTTATGTTCGTCACGGATCTCCTGACGCGTCATACGCAGCTTTTTGAAATAGCTGAACAGCTGCCAGAACACGTCGAAGCCCACCATCGGCACCAGGCCCAGCACCACCAAAAAGCAACAGGCGGCGATCATATTCATGCCGTGTGCCAGGGCCTTCCAGGGCGATTCGGTAATCAGATGCAGCATATCGGGCCAGCGGCTCCAGACATACCAGCCCGCCACCGAACCGACCAGCACCGCCTTCAGCACCGCTTTCAGCAGCTCGGCCGCCGTCTGGGCGGAAAACATGCGCTTCAGTCCGCTCAGCGGGTTCAGCTTACTGAAGCTTGGGGAAAGGGATTTGCCGCTCAGCACGATGCCGCCCAGCAGCATCGGCGAGGCGATGGCGACCAACACCAGGCCCGCCATCATTGGCAGCAGCGCCGACACCGCCTGCCCCAGCAGACGGCTGATATGGCGAACAATCTGACCGGGATCGTTAATTAAACGGTGATCGAAGCTAAAGCCGGACGCGACCATTTCGGCCAGCTGTCGGGCCATCGATTCGCCGCCCATCCACAGCACCATCAGCCCCGTCACCAACATCAGCAGGGAGGTCAGCTCGCGGGAACGCGGGATCTGCCCCTCTTTACGCGCTTTTTCAAGTCGGTGGGGTGTGGGGGATTCTGTTTTTTCCTCGTCGCTATCGCTACCTTCAGCCACGTTGATAACCTGCGCCAGAATGGGGATTGCGCATAGGTTGCCAAACTTGAGCCGTTTTAATGGGACGAGTAACAGGGTTAAACAGGGGTTATTTCAGGGAATGGATAAGGCAGGCTGACGCGACGCCAGCCTGTTTGAATAAAATCGGGGCGCCGCCGTCCCATAATGCGGACGGCGGCGACCTTTCAGAAGCCCAGGCTGTCGAGCAGATCGTCAACCTGATCCTGGTTCGCCACGACGCCAGGGGCGGCGGCGTTAATCTGCGGACCGTTCAGCAGGCTGTTCTCTTCCCGCTTCTGACGCGCGTTCGCTTCCGGCATGTTCTCCAGCAGCACCATCAACAGCTGACGCTCAATCTCCTGAATCACATCCATCATGCGCTTGATCACCTGACCGGTAAGATCCTGGAAATCCTGCGCCATCATGATGTCGAGCAGCTGTGCGTTGGTAAAGGACGTGTGTTCCGGCACGGCGGCCAGATATTCGCGCGTATCCGAAACCAGTACACGGGCGTCCGCCAGCTCGATGGGGTCTTCAAACCAGGCGTCCCAGCGCGTTTTCAGATCTTTAGCACCGCTCTCCAGCGCGTCCTGACGCGGCTGTGAAGCTTCTACGCAGTTCAGCGCGCGCTCAGCGGCCTGAGCGGTCATCTGTACCACATAGTCGAGACGGTCGCGGGCGTCAGGAATCGCTTCCGCCGCTTCCGCAATCGCCTGATCCAGTCCCAGCTCGCGCAGGCTGTCACGCAGCATGCGCGTCAGGGAGCCGATGCGAGAAATAATATCTTGCGCCGAAGCCGCATCTGTCGCTGGTTTCGTAAGTTCGCTCATCACGTCTCCTTACATACCTAATTTTTCGAAGATCTTACCTAACTTCTCTTCCAGGGTCGCTGCGGTAAAAGGTTTGACGACATAGCCGCTGGCGCCAGCCTGAGCTGCGGCAATGATGTTCTCTTTTTTCGCTTCGGCGGTCACCATCAGCACCGGCAGCTTGCCCAGGGTGGCGTCGGCGCGAATGGTCTGCAGCAGCTGCAGGCCATCCATGTTCGGCATGTTCCAGTCGGAAATGACGAAATCGAAACCGCCCGCGCGCAGCTTGGTCAGCGCATCGACGCCGTCTTCAGCTTCTTCAACGTTGTTGAAGCCCAGTTCTTTCAGCAGGTTGCGCACAATACGACGCATCGTATTGAAGTCGTCCACCACCAAAAAACGCATATTCTTGTCAACCATATCTACTCCTGTGTTATCTCGTCCCGCTGGACGGGCTCGGTTAAATGCGCAATGCCTGTCCGGCGCTAATTTTTGCCAGCATGTGCTGACTGATTTGGTGCAAATCCACCACTTCACTGGCTCCCCCGTGAGCGATAGCCTCACGCGGCATGCCGAAAACCACACAACTTGCTTCGTTCTGGGCGATGGTCCAGGCGCCGGCGCGGTACATCTCCAGCAGTCCGGCCGCGCCGTCGTTGCCCATGCCGGTGAGGATCACGCCAACGGCGTTGCGTCCGGCGTGTTGCGCCACCGACTTAAACAGGACATCCACCGACGGCTTATGGCGGTTAACCGGTGGGCCGTCGTTCAGCTTCACCTGATAGTTGGCGCCGCTGCGCGCCAGCTCCAGGTGCATCGCGCCGGGGGCGATATAGGCGTGCCCCGGCAAAATACGCTCACCGTCTTCCGCTTCTTTCACGGTAATCTGGCAAAGTTTGTTCAGCCGCTCGGCGAACGAGCGGGTAAAGCCTGGCGGCATATGCTGGGTAATCAGCAGCGCCGGGCTGGTTGCCGGCAGCGGCTGCAACACATGGCGAATCGCTTCGGTGCCGCCGGTGGAGGCGCCGATAGCGATCAGCTTCTCGCTGCTCAGCAGCGGCCCGGCCTTCAGCATCGCTGGCGCGGCCTGCGCGCCGCGCGGCACCAGACGGGCGCGGGCGGCGGCGCGGATCTTGTCGGCGATCATCTGGCTGTAGGCCATCATGCCTTCACGGATGCCCAGCTGCGGTTTGGTGACGAAATCGATCGCCCCCAGCTCCAGCGCGCGCAGCGTGACTTCAGAGCCTTTCGCCGTCAGCGAAGAGACCATCACGACCGGCATCGGACGCAGACGCATCAGCTTTTCCAGGAAATCGAGGCCGTCCATGCGCGGCATCTCGACGTCCAGCGTCAGCACCTGCGGGTTGTACTGTTTAATTAAATCGCGCGCCACCAGCGGATCGGGGGCCGTGGCCACCATTTCCATATCGGGATGGCTGTTGATGATCTCCGTCATCAGTTGACGCATCAGCGCTGAATCATCAACGCACATTACGGTGATTTTGCTCATGCTCTTTCCTTAGTCAGCCCGTAAACCGTTTGTCCGCGCAGATAGAACTCTTTGCTTATCTGGCTGAAGTTTTCCGAGTGGCCAGCGAACAGCAGACCGCCGGGCTTCAGCAGCGGGACAAAGCGCCGCAGGATCTTTTCCTGGGTTTCTTTGTCGAAATAGATCATGACGTTGCGGCAAAAAATCGCATCAAACGGGCCGGGCAGCGCCCACTCGTGCGCCAGCAGGTTCAGCTGGAAAAAATTCACCGTGCTCGCCAGCTCGGAGCGCACGCGCACCATGCCGGAATGCGGGCCTGTGCCGCGCAAAAAGAAGCGCTGCATCTGCGGCTGCGAAAGCGTGCGCAGCTCCTCCTGGCGATAGATGCCCGATGAGGCCTTCTCCAGCACCTGCGTATCAATATCGCTGGCGTGAACGGAGAATTTCCCCGGTCCGGCGCCCAGCGTTTCCGCCAGCGTCATAGCGATGGAGTAAGGCTCCTCGCCGGTAGAGGCCGCCGTACTCCAGACGTTGTAGCTGCCGCCGCGCCGTTTGGCGTGTTCCGCCAGAATCGGGAAGTGGTGCGCCTCGCGGAAAAAGGCCGTCAGGTTGGTGGTCAGGGCGTTGATAAACGCCTGCCACTCCGCGCTGTTGGGATCGTTTTCCAGCAGGGCGAGATAACGGCCAAAGTCATCAATATTCAGGGTGCGCAGGCGCCGCACCAGCCGGTTGTAAACCATTTCACGTTTATGATCGGCAAGCACGATGCCGGCTCGCTGATAAATCAGCTGACTGATACGGCGAAAGTGCGTATCAGAGAGAGGCAAACGCTGCACCATCTGGGCCAGCAGCGTCGCGTTCTCAGGTGGTGCCAGTACTGTCGATTTCTTCATCCAGGTTCACCCAACAAAGCAGTTTAAGGTTTAAAGGCGCCACTTCCTGGCGATGGCTTGTCAGCTTCTCACCCTGCTCGCCTGCCTTACCGCCTGCGGCGCGTCGTGCGCTGCGGCTGTCTGGTCCGACTATCGGGGCGTCGCGCTAATCCGTGGCCGCTGCCGCTTCCTCATCAGCGCGGCATTTTGCTGTGTGACCTAATCTGGCTATTGACGATCGCGACGCCGGTGACGCCGCCGCGCTCTTCATTTGAAGCGGGGCAGCATTTGATGTCGCGGCGTGGCCTCTGCCTGCCGTTGCCTTGCGCCTGCGCCATCCCTCTGTCCGTCTCACCAACTTCTTCCGTCAACACGTTTTTCTTATTGTTTACCGCCTGCCTGGACGAGAATCAGAAGGTTTCCCAGTTCTCATCCGAGCCAGCGGCCTTGCGCGCTACCGGTGTCGACGCCGCGCTCTGCGGCTTTTTCGCTGCCGTATTAACGTTAACGGCGGCGGCGGCGAATTCTTTACGAATTCTGAACACCGCGACCGCCTGACTGAGACGGCTCGCCTGTTCTTCCAGCGCGGCGGCCGCCGAGGCGGACTCCTGCACCAGCGCGGCGTTCTGCTGCGTCACGCGATCCATCTCGGTCACCGCCAGGCCCACCTGGTCGATGCCGCGGCTCTGCTCGTCCGACGCCGAGGCAATTTCACCCATGATGTCGGTGACGCGGGTGACCGCGCTGACGATGTCGCTCATGGTTTCGCCCGCGCTTTCAACCAGTACAGAACCGGTATCGACACGCGCCACAGAATCTTCAATCAGCGACTTAATCTCTTTCGCCGCCTGAGCGCTGCGCTGCGCCAGATTGCGCACCTCGCCCGCCACCACCGCGAAGCCGCGGCCCTGTTCACCGGCGCGCGCCGCTTCCACCGCCGCGTTCAGCGCCAGGATGTTGGTCTGGAAGGCGATGCCGTCGATCACGCTGATGATATCGGCAATCTTTTTCGAGCTGCCCGCGATCTCGCTCATGGTTTTCACCACGCCGTCCACGACCTTGCTGCCCTTCTGCGCGGTTTCGGAGGCGCTCAGCGCCAGCTGCGACGCCTGACGGGCGTTTTCAGCGTTCT
>NZ_JANION010000215.1:0-31567 GCF_024610815.1 Mixta sp. | reverse complement strand
TGTTGATTCATAAAGCCATCCTGACAGTGTTTTTAAGCTCTGTAATGGATGAGCAAGTGAAGTTATTATTATTTCATTTAAATCAAGGTGAAAGCGCCGCAAAAAATTGCTCACCGTAAATTTGACTTAAAAATATCACGAGAAGACTAAGCTTTATTGCAATGGTTTCCAACCCGCATGAGGGAAAAACAGAAAAAACTCAGGCGCATTCTGTTTATTAATGGCCCCAGTATATCCAGGGCCATTTTATTTAAAAAGAATACAGCGCGACGTTAGCGCACCGCTTTATCTGCTGTAAGGCCGGCGAAAGATTTTAGGTCATGCCCGGTTGGCGTTTGATGCACGCGCAGGCCGAAGGCTGGCAGCACGGCGTAAATATGGTCGAAGATATCTGACTGAATGCGTTCATATTCAAGCCAGACCGTCGTATTGGTAAAGGCATACACCTCCAGCGGCAGGCCGTCCGAACCCGGTGCCAGCTGGCGCACCATCAGCGTCATATTCTGATGAATATGCGGATGGCTTCGCAGCCAGGCTTCCAGCCAGGCGCGGAAGGTGCCGATATTGGTCAGGTGTCGTCCGTTCAGCGGCGTGGTGAGATCGCATGCCAGTTCAGCGTTGTGGCGAGAGATCTCTTCCTTTTTCTGCGTGATATAGGGCGTCAGCAGCTGCGCGCGCTGCAATGCCGCCAGCTCCTCTTCGCTGAGAAAATGAATGCTGGTGGTATCAATATTAAGGCTGCGCTTGATGCGACGTCCACCCGACTCCGACATGCCGCGCCAGTTTTTAAACGAGTCAGCGATCAGCGCGTAGGTGGGAATCGTGGTGATAGTATTATCCCAGTTGCGCACTTTTACCGTCGTCAGGCCAATATCGATTACCGCGCCGTCCGCGCCATATTTCGGCATATCCAGCCAGTCGTTGATTTTCAGCATATCGTTGGCAGAGAGCTGAATGCCTGCCACCAGACCCAGAATCGGATCTTTAAACACCAGCATCAGCACCGCCGTCATCGCACCCAGACCGGTAATCAACACCAGCGGCGATTTACCCAACAGCACCGAAATCATCATGATGGCGAACAGGATCGCCGCCACCAGCTTGATGCTCTGGAAAATGCCGCGCAGCGGCAGCTGGCGCGCCAGCGCGCTGTCGGCGGAAAGCTCCAGCAGAATATCCAGCAGCGAAAAGAGCATCAGCAGGGTGAACAGCATCATCCAGACCTGTGAGATAACCAGCAGCACCGCATACAGCGGCTCGCTGCTGTGCAGAAACAGGCTGGTCTGAATATTCAGCAGTACGCCCTGCAGCAGCAGCGCGAAGCGGTTAAACAGATGATTGTCGATTAACGATTTCGGCCACTGCTGGCTGGAGCCGTAGGCGCGGCGTCGCAGCATCGGCAGCACGGCGCGGTGCAGTATAAGATGGGCGATAATGGAAATCAGTAAAATTACCGCGACGACGGCGGCTAACGAAAGCGGGGTGGCGTAAGGCACGTCAAAATGACGCAGCCAGTAAAGGATCTGGTGTTGCATGATTTCTCCCTGAGATGTCGCTAATCCTGATAAGGCATAAAGCAGTGAAACGGGCGCGCCGTTCTAACGGCTTATCGCAGGGCAAGTCTATCAAAGCCCTGCGGAGAGGGATATCGTAAACTGACGGATCGTCGGGGGCTAAAGCTGCTGCTCAGCGGCGCGCGTCATCAGACGCGGATAGAACTGCCAGAACAGGGTTTCGAGCGCGGCGTAGTTGTCATGGAAATCGAGCCAGGAGTCGGCGAGCGCCGCCAGGCGCGGACGTCGCGCCGCCATGCCGCGCAGCACCTGTTGCAGATAATCGGCGTCGGCGTAGCGCTCCATCCAGCGTTCGCGCCACAGATAGCTATTAAGCCGCTGGAAGCCTTCGGGCGACTGCGACAGCATCGGTTCGATCTGCGCGCGCGCCTGCGCAAGGAACTGCGGCAGCGGCTGCGAGGGAGTTATTCGATCCCAGTGGCGCGACAGGAAATGATCCCAGACGACGTCCAGCGTAATCGGCGCGACGCGCCGCGTGACGTCGCGAAACAGACGCTTGGCGCTCAGCACCTCCGGCAGCGAGTCGGTCAGGGCGTCCAGTCGGCGGTGCAGGGCGATGCCGGCGGAGATATCCGCAGGCCAGTGCGGAAGCGGATCGCCGCGCACATAATCCGCCATCAGATTGCCTGGCAGTGAGCTGTCGGCCAGCGAGGCCAGATGAAGATGCGCAAGAAAGTTCATCCAGGCAGTATACGCTAACAGAATGGTTACCGGGTAACAGTTCAGAATTTGTCGCTTTTCCGCTAGACTATGCCGCCTGTTTGTTATCCGTAAGACATTTAGCATGCGCGTTGCCGATTTTTCTTTTGAATTACCTGAGTCGTTGATTGCCCACTATCCGCAGCCCCAGCGTAGCGGATGTCGGCTGCTGTCGCTGAATGGCCCCGATGGCGCCTTAAGCCACGGCGTGTTCACCGATGTGCTTGATAAGCTGAATCCCGGCGATTTGCTGGTATTTAACAACACCCGCGTTATTCCGGCCCGTGTTTACGGGCGCAAAGCCAGCGGCGGCAAGATCGAGATGCTGGTGGAGCGCATGCTGGATGACAAGCGCGTGCTGGCGCACGTGCGCGCCTCGAAAGCGCCGAAGCCGGGCGCGGCGCTGCTGTTCGGCGATGATGAAAGCGTACGCGCCACGATGGTGGCGCGGCATGACGCGCTGTTTGAAATCGTCTTTGACGATGAACGTAGCGTACTCGATATTCTGAACGCCATCGGCCATATGCCGCTGCCGCCCTATATCGATCGTCCTGACGAAGAGGCGGATCGCGAGCTCTATCAAACGGTCTACAGCCAGAAGCCGGGCGCGGTCGCCGCGCCCACCGCCGGTCTGCACTTCGACGAGCCGCTGCTGGCGGCGCTGCGTGAAAAAGGGATCGAGATGGCGTTTGTTACGCTGCACGTCGGCGCCGGCACGTTCCAGCCGGTGCGCGTCGACAGCATCGAAGATCACATCATGCACTCCGAATACGCGGAAGTGCCGCAGGAAGTGGTGGATGCGGTGCTGGCCTGTAAAGCGCGCGGCAATCGCGTGGTGGCCGTCGGCACGACCTCGGTGCGTTCGCTGGAAAGCGCGGCGCAGGCGGCGCAGGACGCCCTGATCGCGCCATTCTTCGACGATACCCAGATTTTTATCTATCCCGGCTATCACTATCAGGTGATCGATGCGCTGATCACCAATTTCCATCTGCCGGAATCGACGCTGATCATGCTGGTGTCCGCCTTCGCTGGCTATCGCCATACCATGAACGCCTATCGCGAGGCGGTGGCGCAGCAGTATCGCTTTTTCAGCTACGGCGATGCGATGTTCATTACCCGTAATCCTCAGGCACCGAATGAAAAAGTCGGCGTCTGATTAGCCGGCGCCGCAGCGGCGGCGCCGTCATATTAACTGTGCATCAGACTGTTTCTCTGGTGGAGGCAACGTGAAATTTGAACTTGATACAAAAGATGGCCGCGCGCGTCGTGGCCGTCTGGTTTTCGATCGCGGCGTAGTGGAAACGCCGGCCTTTATGCCGGTGGGCACCTACGGCACGGTAAAAGGCATGACGCCGGAAGAAGTCAAAGAGACCGGCGCGCAGATCCTGCTGGGCAACACTTTCCACCTCTGGCTGCGTCCGGGGCAGGAGATCATGAAGCTGCATGGCGACCTGCACGATTTCATGCAGTGGCACGGGCCGATTCTGACCGATTCCGGCGGCTTCCAGGTCTTCAGCCTGGGCGACATTCGCAAGATCACCGAGGCGGGCGTGCATTTCCGCAATCCGATTAACGGCGACGCGATCTTCCTCGATCCCGAAAAATCGATGGAGATCCAGTACGATCTCGGATCGGACATTGTGATGATCTTTGATGAGTGCACGCCATACCCGGCGGACTGGGACTATGCCAAACGCTCGATGGAGATGTCGCTGCGCTGGGCGAAACGCAGCCGCGATCACTTCGATAAGCTGGGCAATAAAAATGCGCTGTTCGGCATTATTCAGGGCAGCGTTTACGAAGATTTACGTGATGTCTCTGTCAAAGGGCTGGTGGAGATCGGCTTTGATGGTTACGCTGTGGGCGGCCTGGCGGTCGGCGAACCGAAAGAAGATATGCACCGTATTCTGGAGCATGTCTGCCCGCAGATCCCGGAAGATAAACCCCGTTATCTGATGGGCGTCGGCAAGCCGGAAGACCTGGTCGAAGGCGTGCGTCGCGGCATCGATATGTTCGACTGCGTAATGCCGACGCGCAATGCGCGCAACGGCCATCTGTTTGTCACGGACGGCGTGGTGAAAATCCGCAACGCCAAACATAAAGATGACACCTCGCCGCTGGACGCCGAGTGTGATTGCTACACCTGTCGCAATTACAGCCGCGCCTACTTGCACCATCTCGACCGTTGTAACGAAATATTGGGCGCGCGTTTGAATACCATTCATAACCTGCGTTACTACCAACGCGTGATGGCGGGTTTACGCAAGGCCATTGAAGAAGGTAAATTAGAGCGCTTCGTCAGTGACTTCTACACGCGGAAGGGTAAAGCGGTTCCGCCATTAAACGTTTGATAATTAAACAATGAGGGAAAGTTGATGAGTTTTTTCATTTCTGACGCAGTGGCAGCAGCTGGCGCACCGTCTCAGGGGAGCCCGTACTCTCTGGTGATTATGCTGGTAGTTTTTGGCCTGATTTTCTATTTCATGATCCTGCGTCCGCAGCAGAAGCGTGCGAAAGAGCATAAAAAGCTGATGGATTCCATCTCCAAAGGCGATGAGGTGTTGACCACCGGCGGTCTGGTAGGTCGCGTGACGAAAGTGGCGGACACCGGCTATATCGCTATTGCCCTGAACGATAACAATGAAGTGGTTATCAAACGTGATTTCGTGGCTGCCGTCCTGCCGAAAGGTACGATGAAGGCGCTGTAATTATTTGTTTTCCCTAAGGGAACTGCCGTGTTAAACCGTTATCCTTTGTGGAAATACATTATGCTGATCGTGGTGCTTGCCGTCGGTCTGCTGTATGCACTTCCTAACCTGTATGGAGAGGATCCGGCCGTTCAGATCACTGGCGCGCGCGGAAGCGCCGCCAGTGAGCAAACGCTGGACCAGATCCAAAATGTATTAAAACAAGAGCATATCCAGAGCAAATCCATTGCGCTGGAGCAGGGCGCCATTCTGGCGCGTTTCGCCAATACGGATGTACAGCTGCGCGCCCGTGAAGCGCTGATGAAGACGCTGGGCGAAGATTATGTCGTGGCGCTTAACCTCGCCCCGGCCACGCCTAAGTGGCTGGAAATGCTGGCGGCGCAGCCGATGAAGCTCGGCCTTGACCTGCGCGGCGGCGTTCACTTCCTGATGGAAGTCGATATGGACACCGCGCTCGGCAAGCTGCAGGAGCAGAATACCGACAGCCTGCGCAGCGACCTGCGCGATAAAGGCATTCCTTACACCAACGTGCGCAAGATTGATAACTACGGCGTGGAGATCCTGTTCCGCGACGCCGCCGCGCGCGACAACGCCGTCAGCTACCTGACGACCCGTCATCGCGACCTGGTGATCAACAGCCGCGGCGATAACGCGCTGCGCGCCGTCATGAGCGATGAGCGTCTGCGTGAAGCGCGCGAATATGCAGTTCAGCAGAACATCAACATCCTGCGTAACCGCGTCAACCAGCTGGGCGTCGCCGAGCCGCTGGTGCAGCGTCAGGGTTCCGACCGCATCGTGGTTGAACTGCCGGGCATTCAAGACACCGCGCGCGCGAAAGAGATTTTGGGCGCGACCGCGACGCTGGAATTCCGTCTGGTAAATACCATCGTTGACGCTAACGCCGCCGCCAAAGGCCGCGTGCCGGGCGATTCTGAAGTGAAGCAGACGCGCGAAGGGCAGCCGGTCGTGCTGTACAAACGCGTGATCCTGACCGGTGACCATATCACCGACTCCACCTCCAGCACTGACGAATACAATCAGCCGCAGGTTAACATCTCGCTCGACAGCGCGGGCGGCAACATGATGTCGACCTTCACCAAAGACAACATCGGCAAGCCGATGGCGACGCTGTTTGTCGAATATAAAGACAGCGGCAAAAAAGACGCCAACGGCCGTGCGATTCTGGTGAAACAGGAAGAAGTGATCAACGTGGCGAACATTCAGTCGCGTCTGGGCAACAGTTTCCGCATCACCGGCATCAATAACCCGAATGAAGCGCGCCAGCTTTCTCTGCTGCTGCGCGCCGGCGCGCTGATTGCGCCGATTCAGATTGTTGAAGAACGCACCATCGGTCCGACCATGGGTCAGCAGAACATTACGCAGGGGCTGGAAGCGTGCCTGTGGGGTCTGATCGCCTCCATCGTCTTTATGGTGGTTTACTATAAAAAGTTCGGCGTTATCGCCACCACCGCGCTGGTCGCCAACCTGGTCCTGATTGTCGGCATTATGTCGCTGCTGCCTGGCGCCACCCTGACGATGCCCGGCATCGCGGGGATTGTGCTGACACTGGCGGTCGCCGTCGATGCGAACGTGTTAATAAACGAGCGTATTAAAGAGGAGCTGAAGAATGGGCGCACCGTTCAGCAGGCGATTCATGAAGGCTATAAAGGCGCGTTCTCCAGTATCATTGACGCCAACGTCACCACGCTGATCACCGCCATTATTCTTTATGCGGTCGGCACCGGCTCCATTAAGGGCTTCGCCATCACCACCGCGATTGGCGTGGGCACCTCGATGTTCACGGCGATTGTCGGTACGCGTGCCATTGTTAACCTGTTGTATGGCGGCAAACGCATCAACAAGCTGTCTATCTGAGGAGTAGGTTGTGGCACAGCAATATAGTGTTGAACAATTAAACTATGGCCGTAAAGTCCATGACTTTATGCGCTGGGATACGCTGGCCTTTACCCTTTCGGGGTTGCTGCTGATCGCGTCGGTGATCATCATGGGCGTGCGCGGCTTCAACTGGGGGCTCGACTTCACCGGCGGCACCGTGATTGAGATTACGCTGGAGCAGCCGGCCGACCTCGATACGCTGCGCGGTTCGCTGGAAAAATCGGGCTTCGTCGAACCGCAGGTGCAGAACTTCGGCAGCAGTCGCGACGTGATGGTGCGTCTGTCGCCGAACGCCGGTAACGCGGGTCAGGAGCTGGGCAACAAGGTCGTCTCGGTAATTAACCAGGCGGCGGGTCAGAACGCCACCGTGAAGCGCATTGAGTTCGTCGGCCCCAGCGTCGGCAGCGATCTGGCGCAGGCGGGCGGCATGGCGCTGCTGGTGGCGCTGATCTCTATCCTGATTTACGTCGGCTTCCGTTTCGAGTGGCGTCTGGCGCTCGGCGCGGTACTGGCGCTGGCGCACGACGTGATCATCACGCTCGGCATCCTGTCGCTGTTTCATATCGAGATCGACTTAACCATCATCGCCTCGTTGATGTCGGTTATCGGCTACTCGCTGAACGACAGTATTGTGGTCTCCGACCGTATCCGCGAAAACTTCCGTAAGATCCGTCGCGGCACGCCGTATGAGATCGTCAACGTCTCGCTGACGCAGACGCTGAGTCGTACCATCATGACCTCGGCGACGACGCTGGTGGTGGTGCTGATGCTCTTCATCTTTGGCGGCGCGCTGCTGGAAGGCTTCTCGCTGACCATGCTGATCGGCGTTTCCATTGGTACTGTCTCTTCAATCTACGTAGCTTCGGCGCTGGCGCTGAAACTGGGTATGAAGCGAGAGCATATGCTGCAGCAGAAAGTGGAAAAAGAGGGTGCCGATCAGCCTTCGATTCTGCCGTAATCTCTACTCAGCCGTAATAAAAAGGCCGCGCAAGCGGCCTTTTTTATTGCGCCAGAGGCAAGGCATCGCCTCAGATTACGGCTGCGCAGAAGAAGCCGCCCCGTTTTGTTTGACAGCGGGCGCGCTGTTCGGCGCGGGCGTCAGCGGCTCGATGTCATGCACCCGCACGTAACCCAGCTGTTCCGGCGGCAGCCCGCTCAGGCGCAGCGGTACTGGCTGCTCGCTTTTCGGCAGCAGGGCATTGCGCACTTCAATGGTTTGCGACAGCGCGCCAGTGCTGAGCGGTTTGCCGGTGGCGGCGTCCAGCTCGCCCCATTCCACCTGCATCCGCAGGTTCTGCAGCGGCCTGTCGCCGGCGGCGCGCAGCGTAAGCAGGGCGCGCGTGCCGCTGGCTTCCGGCTCGATGCGCGTCAGCGACAGCATCAGCGGACCGGCGAGGCTTTGCAGCTCGACGCGGGTGCTGGCGGCAGGCAACAGCCAGGCGCCCTGGGTTGAGTGGCTGTTAAGCTGGTTTTGCAGCTCCAGCGCGCTGGCCTGACGCGTAAGCTGCGAAACCTGTTGGTTCAGCTGGCCAACTTCGCTATGCAGCGCCTGTGTGCTGGCGGACGGCGGCGCGGCGCAGCCGTTCAGCAGCGCGGCGCTCAGCAACGGCAGCAGGAAAAGCCCTTTTCTCATCTTCGTTCTCCTTTTAATGCGTTTACTCCCATAAGCTTAGGCGAAAGCGCGCAGGAGGGCGAAAAGGGCGGCAGGACGTGTCCGGACGCGCAGAAAAATGCGCTGACCACCCGCCGAGGCTTTGGTTGTCAGGGGCTTCAGGGTACACTAAGGTTTAATTTCGTGAAGAATCAGGATACGTCATGCATTGCCCATTCTGTTCCGCTGTGGATACCAAAGTGATTGATTCCCGTCTGGTCGGCGAAGGCACTTCAGTACGCCGTCGTCGTCAGTGCCTGGACTGTCATGAACGTTTTACCACCTTTGAAGTGGCGGAACTGGTAATGCCGCGCGTGATCAAAAGCAACGATGTTCGCGAACCCTTCAATGAAGATAAGCTGCGCAGCGGCATGGTGAAGGCGCTGGAGAAGCGTCCCGTGAGTTCAGACGCGGTTGAAAACGCCATCAGCCATATCAAAACGCAGCTGCGCGCCACCGGCGAGCGCGAAATCCCCAGTAAAATGATCGGCAACCTGGTGATGGACGAGTTGAAAAAGCTCGATAAGGTCGCCTATATACGCTTCGCCTCCGTTTACCGCAGCTTTGAAGATATTCGCGAATTCGGCGAAGAGATCGCCCGTTTACAGGATTAAGCCATGCGTGATGAAGAGTTTATGGCGCGCGCGCTGGAGCTTGCGCGGCGCGGTCGTTTTACGACGACGCCTAATCCCAACGTCGGCTGCGTGATCGTGCGCGACGGCGTTATCGTCGGCGAAGGGTGGCATCAGCGCGCCGGCGAACCGCACGCTGAGGTGCATGCGCTGCGCATGGCGGGCGACCGTGCGCGGGGCGCCACCGCCTACGTGACGCTGGAGCCATGCAGCCATCATGGACGCACGCCGCCCTGCTGCGACGCGCTGATCGCTGCCGGGATAAGCCGCGTGGTGGCGGCGATGCAGGACCCGAATCCTGAAGTGGCCGGCCGCGGTCTTTATCGCCTGCAACAGGCGGGCATCAACGTCAGCCACGGCATGATGATGGCGGAAGCGGAAGCGCTGAACCGCGGCTTTTTGAAACGGATGCGCACCGGCTTTCCCTTCGTGCAGCTAAAATTAGGCGCGTCGCTGGATGGCCGTACGGCGATGGCCAGCGGCGAGAGCCAGTGGATAACTTCGCCGCAGGCGCGACGTGACGTGCAGCGCCTGCGTGCGCAGAGTTCGGCGATCCTCAGCAGCAGCGCGACCGTGCTGGCGGACGACCCGGCGCTGACGGTGCGCTGGGACGAGCTGGGCGAACGGATTCAGGCGGACTATCCGCAGGAGAATTTACGCCAGCCGGTGCGGGTGGTGATCGACAGCCAGAACCGCGTGACGCCGCAGCATCGGTTGCTGCATCAGCCGGGCGAGACCTGGCTGGCGCGCCTTGAGGCCGATGAGAGCCAGCCGTGGCCGCCGATGGCGCGACAGCTGCGCGTGCCGGCGCGCGACGGCCGCGTTGATCTGGTGTCGCTGATGATGCTGCTGGGCAAGCAGCAGATTAACCACGTGTGGGTAGAGGCGGGCGCGCAGCTGGCGGGCGCACTGCTGACAGCAGGCGTGGTGGACGAGCTGATCGTTTATCTGGCGCCGAAATTATTGGGCGACGGCGCGCGCGGCCTGTGCGCGTTGCCGGGCCTGGCGCGTTTACAGGATGCGCCAGCCTTTCGCTTTAGCGAGGCAGTGCAGGTGGGTCCCGATCTGCGCCTGACGCTCCGACCGGTTTAGCGCCCTGCGGAAAAGCGGAAGCAGAGTGCGAAAGAGTATGATAGAATCCGCCCCCCTGCGGGGCCAATCAGAACCCTGAAAGGAAAACTATGAAAATTATCGAAGCTGCTGTTGCCACGCCAGAGGCGAAAGTCGCCATCATTATCGCGCGTTTCAACAACTTCATTAATGAGAGCCTGCTGGATGGCGCGATCGACGCACTGAAACGCATCGGTCAGGTGAAAGATGAAAATATCACCGTTATCTGGGTGCCGGGCGCCTATGAATTACCGATGACGGCGCGCGCCGTCGCCAATGCCGGCAAGCACGACGCGGTTATTGCCTTAGGCACCGTGATCCGTGGCGGCACCGCGCACTTCGAATATGTTGCCGGCGAAGCCAGCTCTGGCCTTGCCAGCGTCGCGATGAACAGCGACATTCCGGTCGCCTTCGGCGTCCTGACCACGGAAAATATCGAGCAGGCGATTGAACGCGCCGGCACGAAAGCGGGCAACAAAGGTGCGGAAGCCGCACTGACCGCGCTCGAAATGATTAACGTATTGAAAGCCATTAAAGCCTGATTTTTGTAAGGGGATTTTTGTGAAACCTGCTGCTCGTCGCCGCGCCCGTGAGTGTGCTGTCCAGGCGCTTTATTCCTGGCAGTTGTCCCATAATGACATTGCTGATATTGAATATCAGTTTCTCGCGGAACAGGATGTCAAAGACGTTGATATCAACTATTTCCGCGAGCTACTGGCTGGCGTTGCGACCAACAGCGCATACCTTGACGGTCTGATGAAGCCTTACCTGTCGCGCCAGCTGGAAGAGCTGGGACAGGTGGAAAAAGCTATCCTGCGCGTTTCTCTGTATGAACTGAGCAAGCGTAGCGATGTGCCCTATAAAGTGGCCATCAACGAAGGTATTGAGCTGGCAAAAGTATTTGGCGCTGAAGACAGCCATAAGTTTGTTAACGGCGTGCTGGACAAAGCCGCTCCGCAAATCCGCCCCAACAAGAAATAATCTATCGAGGCCGGAGAATATCCGGCCTTTTTCATTCAGGTTTAGCGGAAATTCATTATGTCATGTGGCGAATTTGAACTGATCGCGCGTTATTTTAATCGCGTGACAAGCTCACGTCGCGATGTGGAAAAGGGTATCGGCGACGACTGCGCATTATTAAACGTGCCGGAAAAGCAGACCCTGGCCATCAGTACCGATACGCTGGTGGAAGGTATCCACTTCCTGCGCGACATTCATCCTGCCGATCTCGGTTATAAAGCGCTGGCGGTCAACCTGAGCGATCTGGCTGCTATGGGCGCCGATCCCGCCTGGCTGACGCTGGCGCTAACTTTGCCGGACGTGGACGAGACGTGGCTGAAAGCCTTCAGCGACAGCCTGTTTGAACTGCTGGATTATTACGATATGCAGCTGATCGGCGGCGACACCACGCGTGGGCCGCGCAGCCTGACGCTGGGCATTCACGGCCTGGTGCCTGCGGGCAGGGCGCTGCGACGCAGCGGCGCGCGGCCGGGCGACTGGATCTACGTTACCGGCACGCTGGGCGACAGCGCGGCGGGCCTGGCGCTGTTGCAGCATCGCATGCGCATTACCGATCCGGCGGCGCACGAGGCGCTGATTAAACGCCATCTGCGTCCCATGCCGCGTATTTTGCAGGGCCAGGCGCTGCGCAACCTCGCCAGCGCGGCCATCGACATCTCCGACGGGCTGGTATCCGATTTAGGCCACATCCTTAAAGCCAGCGAGTGCGGCGCCCGCGTTAACCTTGACGCGCTGCCGCTCTCCACCGTGCTGCGCGATCATTTTGACAGCGAGCAGGCGCTGCGCTGGGCGTTAAGCGGCGGCGAAGATTACGAGCTCTGCTTTACCGTGCCGGAGATTAACCGCGGCGCGCTGGATGTGGCGTTGGGGCATC
The DNA here is from genome assembly GCF_024610815.1 of Mixta sp. Lineage (NCBI taxonomy): Bacteria > Pseudomonadati > Pseudomonadota > Gammaproteobacteria > Enterobacterales > Erwiniaceae > Mixta > Mixta sp. The sequence continues at coordinate 19,403 of NZ_JANION010000215.1, read as the reverse complement.
TTGGCGTGCCCTATACCTGCATTGGCCAACTGGGGCCAGAGTCGGAAGGGTTGGTGCTGTTACAGGACGGGAAGCCGACGACACTCAATCTGAAAGGATTTGATCACTTTGACGCGCGATAAAGATTTGGCGAAAAGCCGCCTGCGCCTGAGCAACCCATGGCATCTACTGGCGACCGGCTTCGGCAGCGGCTTAAGCCCTTATGTGCCGGGCACCATGGGATCGCTGGCAGCGATTCCGTTCTGGTGGCTGATGGCCTTTCTGCCGCCGGATATCTATTCTCTGCTGGTGATGTTCGGCATCTGTATCGGCGTCTATCTTTGCCATCGCACGGCGAAAGATATGGGCGTTCACGATCACGGCAGCATCGTCTGGGATGAGTTTATCGGTATGTGGATCACGCTGATGGCGATTCCGGCAATGACCTGGCAATGGGTGCTGGCCGGTTTCGTGATTTTCCGCATACTGGATATGTGGAAACCCTGGCCGATCCGCTGGTTCGATCGCAACGTGCATGGCGGCACGGGAATTATGGTGGATGATATTATCGCCGGCATTCTTTCCGCCGTGCTGCTGTGGTGGATGGGTCTGCACTGGCCGCTATTTTGATGAAGGTATGCGGCGAATCCTGCTCGTCGCATACCCGTTACTGACATCCTGCCTGGATGCTTCTGATAATCTGTTCCCGCTATTTACTCTTCTGTTTCTAAAACGATTTTCTGTAGTCACGAAAAAAAGCGATGAGTTCTTCCGCATAGAGCTCAGGTTCTTCCATGGCGGCAAAATGACCGCCGCGAGGCATGTCTCTCCAGCGACAGATATTGTAATTTTTTTCTGCCCAGCTTCGCGGCGGCGGCAGAACATCGGCAGGGAAACAGGCTATGCCTGTTGGCACCTCGCTTTTTTGCAGCGGGGGAAGCGAATGGAGGTTTTCATAATAGATATTGTTGGACATTGCTGGCGAGCCGGTGAACCAGTACAACGAAATATTGGTCAGGATGTCATCCCTGCTGAAGCGGCTGAACAGGGCTTCATCGCAACCGCTCCACGACCCGAATTTTTCAACTATCCATGCGGCAAGGCCGGCTGGCGAATCATTAAGCCCGAAGGCCAGGGTACGAGGTTTGGTGGCTTGTATGGACATATAGCCACCTTCCTGGCTGATCCATCGAATCGCCGAGCGGCGATATGCCTGTTCTTCTTCCGTCAGCGTTTCCGGTTCCGCATGCGCCATCAAATCTCTTACGATGCCGATATCCGTAAGATGTATTGCGGTAAGGCGCTCAGGGTAGAATGCTGCCAGGTAACGGGTTACGCCTGAACCCAGGTCGCCGCCAGCGGCATAAAATTTTTCGTATCCGAGGATGTCTGTCATAAGCGTTAGCCACAGGCTGGCTACCTGGGCGTTATTGAGCCCTTCAGGCTGCGGACAGGAAGAAAAACCAAATCCTGGAATAGAGGGAACGATAACATCAAAAGCCTCTTCCGGGCTCCCGCCGAAGCGGGCTGGATCGGTTAACCGCGGGATAATCCTTTGATAACGTATAAATGAGTCAGGCCAGCCATGCGTAAGAATCAGGGGAACAGGCGAGGGGCCTTTTCCTCGCATGTGAATAAAATGGATAGGGTACCCATCTACTTCGCTACGGTAATGAGCAAAACGATTTAATTCGGCTTCCTGCTTACGCCAGTTAAATGCTTCTCGCCAGTATTCCACTAGCGGCTTCATAAAATTTACCGGTGTGCCTTTCCCCCAGGTTTCTTCAACTGGCCAGCAAGGCCACCGGGTATTTTTAAGCCTGAGGTTGAGATCATCAAGCTGTGATTGCGGAATATCAATCGTAAAGCGCTCTATAGCCATCATTATTCTCCTGCCGCCGATTTCAGCACGCCGTGAAAGGGAATATTGCTGCATTGTCAGTTCAGCTTAAGCGCGCCGAAAAATAAGAGCAGGACATTCTGGCATCATTTCAGGACAACTTTTCCGCGCCGAAGCGTTGGCGGTACTCGGAAGGCGTTAATTTCAGTCCACGCTCAAAGGCGCGGCGCATCTTCAGCACATTTTTGAAACCGGTTATGGTCGCTACCTGCTCTATTCTTAACGGGCTTTGTTCAAGCAGCGCTCTTGCCGCATCCAGTCGCGCAGCCTCAACATACTTTGCCGGGGTGGTGCCGGTTTCGCGGGTAAATACGCGGACGAAATTGCGCGGGCTCATCGAAACTCGACTGGCAAGAGAATCAATCGTCAGATTTTCAGCAAGGTTTTCCAGTATCCAGACCTGAAGATCGCGCACGGGCCCAGGCTGAACGGCCTGATTAACCACATACCGGCTAAATTGTGATTGCCCTCCGGGACGCTTCAGGAACATAACCATATCCTGAGCAACGCTACGTGCATGCTGAAAGCCGTAATCTTCTTCAATCAGAGCCAGCGTAAGATCGAATCCCGCGCTAACGCCTGCCGAGGTCCATATTTTACCGTCACGGGTATAAATAGAATCCTCATCCACCTTTACGTTGGGAAAACCGGTTTTAAGTACATCCAGAAGCTGCCAATGCGTGGTTGCCTTGCGCCCGTCCAGCAATCCACTTTCAGCCAGTAGCAATGAACCACCGCATATGGATACCACCCGACGCGCATAAGGCTCAGCTTGCCTGAGCCAGTTTGCTATCAGACGACGTTCATCCTTATCCATACCCCGACCGGTCACAATTATCGTGTCCCAACCCGCGTTTACGCTGAGATCGGAAAGGTGATGATTAACCGAGAGGCGAATGCCTGAAAAGCCTTTTACCGCCGTGTTGCTTTTACCCGCCGTTATGCTCACCTGGTAGGCTTCTCCGCCGCCTGTAAACCGACCGGTGCGGCTGGCATGCGATAAAATTTCAGCAATCCCCGCGGCCTCAAACAGCATGCCGCCTTCAGGAATAATAATAAGAACTTTTATCATGAGAATTTCGTCATGAGACATTCGAGGGCCATTCAGAACGCCTATTATACTCGGAAACGGTATCCATTATCGTCAGCGCGAGATGGTTGCATGCTGAAGAGAGTTGCTTCTGCGCCCGTACTGGCTTTACCAAAAGGAAGGCGCGTGGGAGAGAGCAGGGACGCTTCGCGTCTGAAACGCCGGCTGGCTTATTGCGACTCCGATGCTTCGTAGGGCAGCATGCTTGTCATGCGCAGGCGGAGAGCGAAGAGGGATGTGGTAGCAATACAGGAAAGGGCCGACGCGTGGCGTGCGAATAAAAGGCTGCAAAAAACAAAGCCAGGCATAACGCCTGGCTTTTTACTGTGTTGCGGCTGTTCGCTTTTAGCTAACTGGCGGCTGAGCATTTGCAGCGCCAGTCAGCATAGCGGCGAAGTGACGCGTACCGGACAGGCGATTACTGCGCCAGCCAGCGCTCGATCTGCTGCTGAATGCCGACGGCGTCAAGCTGGTAGTCATGACGGATCTCTTCCTGGGTGCCCTGCGGGATAAACTCATCCGGCAGGCCGAGATTCAGCACCGGCGCCAGCACGCGCTTCGCCATCAGCAGCTCGTTAACGCCGCTGCCAGCGCCGCCTTTAATCGCGCCTTCTTCCAGCGTCACCAGCGCTTCATGGCTGGCTGCCATCTCCAGCACCAGCGACTCATCCAGCGGCTTCACGAAACGCATATCCACCAGCGTGGCGTTCAGCGCTTCCGCCGCCGCCCGCGCTTCCGGCAGCAGCGTGCCGAAGTTCAGGATCGCCAGCTTTTCGCCCTGACGTTTCACCACGCCTTTGCCCAGCGGCAGCGAGGCCAGCGGTTCCAGCGTTGCTCCGGTGCCGGTGCCGCGCGGATAGCGCACCGCGCTCGGACCGTCCTGATAGTGATAGCCGGTGTAGAGCATCTGGCGGCATTCGTTTTCGTCGCTGGGCGTCATGATCACCATGCCCGGAATGCAGCGCAGGAAAGCGAGGTCGAAGGCGCCCTGATGGGTTTGCCCGTCGGCGCCGACGATGCCGCCGCGATCGATAGCGAACAGCACCGGCAACTGCTGAATAGCGACGTCATGGATCAGCTGATCGTAGGCGCGCTGCAGGAAAGTGGAGTAGATCGCCACTACCGGCTTGTAGCCGCCGATCGCCAGCCCGGCGGCGAAGGTAACCGCATGCTGTTCGGCGATGGCAACGTCGAAATATTGTCCCGGATACTGGCGTGAAAAGCCGACCATGCCGGAGCCTTCACGCATCGCTGGCGTCACCGCCATCAGCTTATCGTCGCCCGCGGCGGTTTCACACAGCCAGTTGCCGAAGATAGTGGAGTAGCTCGGCAGGCCGCCCGCGCTTTTCGGCAGTGCGCCGCTGGCGGGATCGAACTTCGGCACCGCATGCCAGGCGATCGGATCGTTTTCCGCCGGCGCATAGCCTTTGCCCTTTTTCGTCATGATATGCAGGAACTGCGGACCTTTCAGGTCGCGCATGTTGCTCAGCGTATGCACCAGCGTCAGCACGTCGTGTCCGTCCACCGGACCGATATAGTTAAAGCCCAGCTCCTCGAACAGCGTGCCCGGCACCACCATGCCTTTCAGGTGCTCTTCAGTGCGACGCACCAGCTCTTTAATCGGCGGCAGGCCGGTCAGCACTTTTTTGCCGCCCTCGCGCAGACGCGCATAGGTTTTGCCGGAGAGGATCTGCGCCAGACGATTGTTCAGCGCGCCGACGTTTTCTGAAATCGACATTTCATTGTCATTCAGGATCACCAGCAGGTCGGCCTTGATATCCCCGGCGTGGTTCATCGCCTCGAACGCCATGCCAGCGGTGATCGCGCCGTCGCCGATAATGCAGGCGGTGCGGCGGCCTTTGCCCTCTTTGCCGGCGGCGACCGCCATACCGAGGCCCGCGCTGATAGAAGTAGAGGAGTGGCCGACGCTCAGCACGTCATACTCGCTCTCGGCGCGCCACGGGAAGGGGTGCAGGCCGCCTTTCTGCCGGATAGTGCCGATGCGATCGCGGCGGCCGGTCAGAATTTTATGCGGGTAGGCCTGATGACCCACGTCCCAGACCAGATGGTCGAACGGGGTGTTATAGACATAGTGTAGTGCTACGGTCAGTTCAACCACGCCGAGGCCGGAGGCAAAATGACCGCTGGAGCGGCTTACGCTGTCCAGAAGGTACTGACGCAGCTCATCACACAGCGCGGGCAGTTTCTCTTTTGGCAGTTGACGTAGTTCTTGCACGGAATCGGCAAGCGCCAGCGTCGGGTATTTTGCAGTATCAAAACTCATCAGAGACTCATCGTGGAGGTTATTTATCACGTTCGATTACGAAGCTTGCCAGAGCACGCAGCGTGGTCGTATCCAGGGAAAGCGCGGTCAGTTGATCCAGCGCATCCAGCGCTTCCTGATACAGCGCCTGGGCCTTCTGACGGGCGTTATCCAGCCCCATTAACGCCGGGTAGGTGCTTTTTCCCAGCTGCTGGTCGGCGCCCTGCTGTTTACCGGTGACGGCGGTGTCGCCTACCACGTCGAGGATGTCGTCCTGCACCTGGAAAGCCAGCCCAATAGCGTTCGCATAGCGGTCAAGCAGCGGCAGCGCATGACGCCCGCGTTCGCCTGCCGCCAGCGCGCCAAGCCGTACCGCAGATCGAATCAGGGCGCCGGTTTTATGACGATGAATCGCTTCCAGCGCCGTCAGGTCGATCTGCTCTCCTTCAGCCGCCAGATCCAGCGCCTGACCGCCGCACATGCCAGCCACGCCGCTGGCCTGAGCCAGCTCGGAAATCATCGCGATGCGATCCTGCGGCTGTACGTTGCGCATCGGCGCATCGGCAAGAATGGAAAAGGCCAGCGTTTGCAACGCGTCGCCCGCCAGGATAGCGGTATCCTCGCCAAATTTTATATGGCAGGTAGGTTGCCCACGACGCAGGCTATCATCATCCATGGCGGGAAGGTCATCATGAATTAATGAATAGGCGTGGATGCATTCAACGGCGGCGGCGGGGGCATCAAGGCTCTCTGCATCAACGCGCAGCATATCGCCGACAACATAAACCAAAAAAGGGCGCAGTCTTTTACCGCCCAATAATGCCCCATATTGCATAGCATTAACCAGAGGAGAACTCTGAAAGGGCAGGGGAGAAATAAAGCGCGCCAGCGCGCCGTTCACCCGTTCATGATAGTGGGCGAGTAATTGAGCGAAATCCATTATTCAGCGTCCGGCGTGAAAGGCGTCAGGGCAGCGTCTTTATCATCGTTAAGCAGGATCTGCACGCGCTGCTCCGCCTGCTGCAGCGTTTTTTGTCCTACCCTGGCCAGTTGCACGCCGCGCTCAAACTCGTTCAGCGCCTCTTCCAGCGGCAGATCGCCGCTTTCCAGACGGGTGACTATCTGTTCCAGCTGCTGCAGGGAAGTTTCAAAACTGATCGGCTGTTCGGCTTTTTTTGGCATAGTGATTTTTGGCTCACAGGTTTTTTATCTTATAGCAATCGGACATGGTAGCCGACTCGAAATGATTAGCAAAATAATGATAGAGCATGGCAGTAAAACAGGCAGCCCGCAGACAAAGGTGATATACTGTCGCGCCTCGGAAGCAAAGGACACTAGTTACTTTGCAATTCATTGATTTTATCAGTTAAGTGCTGCCTTTTTTAGCACTTAATTGTCTCAGAGCTGCGCTGTCATGAAGTTTATCATTAAATTGTTTCCCGAAATCACCATCAAGAGTCAGTCGGTGCGTTTGCGCTTTATCAAAATCCTTACGGGGAATATTCGCAACGTATTAAAAGATCTTGATGAGACGCTGGCTGTCGTGCGTCACTGGGACCACATCGAAGTCCGTTCTAAAGATGAAAGCCTGCGTGAAACCTTTATTGATGAGCTGACGCGCATTCCCGGCATTCATCATGTCCTGGCGGTGGAAGATCGCGTCTGGACCGATATGCATAATATTTTTGAACAGGCGATGGCGGTCAACCGCGAGCGGCTGGAAGGGAAAACCTTTTGCGTACGCGTGAAGCGTCGCGGGCAGCACCCGTTCAGCTCGCAGGATGTGGAGCGTTACGTCGGCGGCGGCCTGAATCAGCATATCGCCAGCGCGCAGGTGAATCTCTCGAACCCGCAGGTCACGGTGAATCTGGAGATCGAAAACGATCGCCTGCTGTTGGTGACCGGTCGCTATGAAGGATTGGGCGGCTTCCCGATCGGCACGCAGGAAGATGTGTTGTCACTGATTTCCGGCGGCTTCGACTCGGGCGTTTCCAGCTATATGCTGATGCGCCGCGGCTGCCGCGTACACTACTGCTTCTTTAACCTGGGCGGCGCCGCGCATGAGATCGGCGTGCGTCAGGTGGCGCACTATCTGTGGAATCGTTTTGGCCGCTCGCACCGCGTGCGTTTCGTCGCTATCAATTTCGAGCCGGTAGTCGCGGAGATTCTGGAAAAGGTAGACGACGGTCAGATGGGCGTGGTGTTGAAGCGCATGATGGTGCGCGCCGCTTCGCAGATCGCCGAGCGCTACGGCGTGCAGGCGCTGGTTACCGGCGAAGCGCTGGGCCAGGTTTCCAGCCAGACGCTGACCAACCTGCGACTGATCGATAACGCCTCCGATACGCTGATTCTGCGTCCGCTGATTTCACACGACAAAGAACATATCATCAATCTGGCGCGTAAGATCGGTACGGAAGATTTCGCCCGCACCATGCCGGAGTATTGCGGGGTGATTTCCAAAAGCCCGACGGTAAAAGCGGTGAAGGCGAAGATCGAAGCGGAAGAGGAAAACTTCGATTTTACGGTACTGGATCGGGTAGTGCAGGAGGCGACCAATGTCGATATCCGCACGATCGCCGAGCAGACGCAGGAGGAGGTAACCGAAGTAGAAACCGTCGCCTCTTTCTCCGCCAACGATGCGCTGTTGGATATTCGTTCACTGGACGAGCAGGAAGATAAGCCGCTGAAGGTCGACGGCATTGAAGTGACCTCGCTGCCGTTTTATAAGCTCGGCACCCAGTTTGGCGACCTCGATCAGAGCAAAACCTGGCTGCTTTACTGCGATCGCGGCGTGATGAGCCGTTTGCAGGCGCTCTACCTGCATGAGCAGGGCTTTAAGAATGTGAAGGTCTATCGCCCGTAACCTGCATTAATCAGGCCAGCCGTCAGACTGGCCTTTTTTATCCTACGCCATCGGCGTTTCGCTTATTCGCGATAGTCGTAAATGCCCGCCGCGAGCACCAGCTGCGAGGCGACCTCCGCTGCTTTCTCTTTTCCCGTCAGCAGGTCGATAAGCTTCAGCGCAAAATCCATCGCGGTGCCGGGCCCCTGGCTGGTCAGCAGATTAACGCGCGGGTCCCAGACCACGCGCTTTTCCACCCACTTATCTTCCGGGATGGTCTCTTTCAGGCCGGGAAAGCCGGTCATATTGCCGATGGGAAACAGGTCGTGCGGCACCAGCACCGTGCCTGCGGCGGCGCAGATCGCCGCCACGATGCGGCCCGACAGATGAAACTGCTGCACCGCTTCCACCAGCAGCGGACTGTCGCGGAACGCTTCCGCGCCTTTCAGACCGCCCGGCAGCACGATGGCGTCATAATCGTTGTCCGCCACGTCCACCAGCCGCGCATCCGCCAGCAGCTTCACGCCGCGCGAGCAGACAATCTGCCGATCACCGTCGCCGTTAACGCTGGCCGTGGTCACCGTAATACCGGCGCGCACCAGCAGATCGATCACGGTCACCGCTTCGATCTCTTCAGTGCCATGTGCCAGGCAGACCAGCGCCGATACGTTCGCGCTCATAATTTTGCTCCTTTCGCTTAATCAGTTCGTACAGCCGGGTATTTTCAGGGACGGCAATGCCCTGCGCCCGCGCCCGTTGCAGTAAATAGCCGGTGATATAGTCAATTTCCGTGCGGCGCTGGGCGCGCACGTCCTGCAGCATCGATGAAACATTCTGCGCGGTGCTGGCGATAACCGCATAAACATAGTCCCGCAGCTGCTGCGCGCTGGTATGCACCCCTTCGCGCGCCATCACCGTCGCGACCTCATCGCACAAACAAGTAATCTCCTCCGGCCAGGCGACCAGATCTCCGTTCAGACAGTCGTGCAGCGCGCTGAGCGGATTGATGACGCAGTTTACCGCCAGCTTTTGCCAGCAGGCGGCCAATACGTCGTTGTGCCAGGCGACATCCGGCAACGCCTGATGCAGCGTTTCCGCCAGATCGCTCAGCGCGGCGCTTTCCGACGAACCGGGGCCGATATGGGTGATGCCGCTGGCGACATGGACGATGACCGTGCCGTCGCGTTTCGCCGCATGCGTCGTGACGCCGCGCAGCAGGGGCTGGGTTAAACCGCGCAGCTCCTCCAGCGTGCCCATGCCGTTATGCAGCAGCAGGATGGGACACTGGGCCGGCAGCAACGTTTGAATATTTTTGATGGCGCCTGAAACCTGCCAGGCCTTAAGCGTGACCAGCAGCAGATCGCTGCTACCGAGAAACAGCGGATCGTTGGCGATAAAGGTTTTATTGATCGCGGACCCCTCGGTATCGATAAGGTTAACCGAACAGTAAGGCTGAGGTACGCGTAGCCAACCCTGAACCTCATGTCCCTGTCGATCGAGCGCGGCCAGCCAAAGCTGACCCAGCGCGCCGCATCCGAGCACCGTAATTTTCATGCGTCCTCCCGCGGGCGCTTACCGGCGAGTTAATTGAGTATAGCTGTGCATATGGGCTGTTTTCTTTGCCGTACACAAGCAGGTATTATGCATGTCACGTTGGAGTCTGGAGAAAAAATTATGCCATCTTTCGATATCGTTTCTGAAATCGACATGCAGGAAGTGCGAAACGCCGTTGAAAACGCCAACCGCGAACTTTCAACCCGCTTCGATTTTCGCAACGTTAGCGCCAGCATCGAGCTGAATGAAAAAGCGCAAACCATCAAAGTGACCACCGAGTCCGATTTTCAGGTGAAGCAGCTGGTGGATATCCTGCGGGAAAAACTACTCAAGCGCGGCATTGAAGGCGCGGCGCTGGACGTGCCGGAGCAGATTGAACATAGCGGGAAAAACTGGAGCCTTGATCTCAAGATGAAGCAGGGCATTGAGGCCGATATGGCGAAAAAAATCGTCAAGCTGATTAAAGAGAGCAAAATCAAGGTGCAGCCGCAGATTCAGGGCGAAGAGGTGCGCGTGAACGGCAAATCGCGCGACGATCTGCAAAGCGCCATTGCGCTGATTCGCGGCGGCAACCTGGGGCAGCCGTTCCAGTTTAAAAACTTCCGCGATTAATTAAATGTGATAGCGCCGTATCGTTAAACGGGGGACGCCGTGCGGCTTTCGGAAAATGCTACGGTGCCTGCTCAGGAAGGCCGGACCGATCGTAAAGATGCCAAAAGCGTCATCCCTGACGGCTCGGCCCGCGCCGTTCCTGCTGCGGGACGCTTTACTCTTCTGCCCGGCTTTCCTGCGCTTTAGGCTGCGGCGAGGCTAACAGGCATGCTGCCTGCCTGTCCTCCGGCGGCGATGATAATTCAGGCCGCGCCATGCGGCCCTTATTATATCGAGGCTTCCGACGGGGGGAGGGCAACGCGTCAGGCGCTGGCGATCAACGCCTCCAGTTCAACCCGACTGGTCACCTTGCTGTCGATTTTAACGTAGGCGCTGCGCTCTTCCGGCACGATAAACACCGATGAAACGCCCGGCTGCGCCTTCAGCTTCTGTTCCAGACGCGCGTCGTTAAGCGCGTTGTCGTCCAGCACGATGCGCAGGCTGCTGACGTACGGCGGCTCCTGCATCGTGGTGCTGAGCAACAGCCACAGCGTCGCTACCACGGCGCCTAATAAGAACACCGTCTGGGCGTCAAAGCTGTCGAACACCCAGCCGCCGAGACTGCCGCCGATCGCCACGCCGAGAAACTGGCTGGTGGAGTAGATGCCCATCGCGGTGCCCTTATAGCCCGCCGGCGATTCTTTACTGATCAGCGACGGCAAAATCGCCTCCATCAGGTTGAAGGCGAGAAAAAAGAGCTGTACGCCAATCGCCAGGGTCCAGAAATGGTTACCGGAACCCCACAGTACAATTTCTGCGATCAGGATCAGCGCGATGCAGGAGATAAATACCCGTTTCATGCGCCGTTTGACTTCGGCATAGATAATAAAAGGCACGACGGCGACAAAAGCCACCAGCATGGTCACCAGGTAAACCTTCCAGTGCTGCTCCGCCGGGAAGCCTGCCTGTTCAAACTGGCCGGGCAGGGCGACGAAGCTCGACATCAACAGAATATGCAGGCAGAGAATGCCAATATTGAGCTTCAGCAGGCGCGGCTGCATTAGCACTTCACGAATACTGCCTTTCACCATGCCCGATTCGCGGTTCAGCATATGATGCGGCGCGTTAGGCACCACCAGCAGCGTAATGACAATGCCGCAGCTGGCCAGAATCGCAATCATCCAGAACAGCGCATGCAGGCCGAAAGCATGAGTGATAATCGGCCCCAGCACCATGGCGATGGCGAAAGTAATGCCAAAGCTGATGCCGATAAACGCCATCGCCTTGGTGCGATTCTGCTCGCGGGTCAAATCGGAAAGCAGTGCCATTACCGCGGCAGCGATAGCGCCGGAGCCCTGCAGCGCGCGGCCGAGAATGACACCCCAGATAGAGGTGGTGCTGGCGGCGATCACGCTGCCCAGCACAAAAACCAGCAGGCCGCCGACGATCAGCGGCTTGCGGCCGATGCGATCGGAGAGCAGGCCGAACGGAATCTGAAAAATCGCCTGCGCCAGGCCATAAATGCCGATGGCCAGGCCAATCAGCGATTCGCTGGCGCCCTGCAACGCCATGCCATAGGTCGTTAGCACGGGCAGGACCATAAACATGCCCAGCATGCGTAACGAGAAAACGGTGCCTAAACCCCAGGTTGCTCGCAGTTCAACCGGTGTCATTTTATTATCGTTCATTACAACCTCAGTCTTATCACTGACAATATTTTAAGGAGCGGGGCAGGGCGGGTAAAACAGAAGTTTTTAAGCAGTCGTAACAAAAAGAAAGGGCGCACGAAGCGCCCTTGATGATGTAGCTTGCGGTTAACGTACGTAGGTCAGTAGGTTCTGTGAAGCCGGGGCCATAAAGTCCACCGACATCATCACGCTCAGCGCGGTAATGGCGACGATGGAGAACACAAACAGCTTACGTGCCCAAACGCGATCGTTTGAGGTTTTGTAACCTGAAAGCGCCATGCCCAGCCACCACACGCTGACTGCCGCCGCAACCACCAGATATTTGTAGCCAGCGTAGCCGCCCAGTGACAGCATCAGCGTAGCGATCATAAACGCCAGAATGTAGAGCGTAATATGATTCTTCGCCACGGAAATGCCTTTTACCACCGGCAAAACCGGAATGTTCGCTGCCTGGTAATCTTTAAAGCGGAAGATCGCAATCGCATAGGAATGCGGCATCTGCCACAGGCTAAAGATAGCCAACAGGATCAGCGCGCCAGCATCAAACTCGTTAGTCACCGCACAGTAGCCAATGACCGGCGGCGCAGCGCCGGAAAGACTGCCGATCAACGTACCGTAGACTGATTTACGCTTCATGTAGAGGCTGTAAATGCCGACGTATACCACGAAGCCCATCACCGCCAGCCACATGGCCAGCGGGTTAGCTCCGAAATACAGCAACGCAAAGCCAGCAATACCTAATGCGGTTGCATAAACCAGGCTTACTTTCGGAGAGATGAGGCCTTTAACCAGCACTCGATTCTTGGTTCTCTCCATTTTTCTGTCGATGTCGCGGTCGATAAAGTTGTTGTAAACACAACCTGATGCGACCACCAGTGAAACACCAACGAGGGCGGTGAGAAACAGGGTGTAATCAATGCTGCCTTTTGACGCCAGCAGAAAACCCCCGATAACAGAAATTAAATTCCCGAAAATAATTCCTGGTTTTGTTACTTGCAGGTATTGCTTAATCATCACGTACGACTCTTTAGTGGGACATCATCATGTTGTAGTTGAGGTTCCACATGATCCACAGCGAGCCGACGACGACAATCAGGATAATGATGGCGGCAAAGACAATCGCCACCATATTCCAGCCGCCTTCAGATTTGGTATCTAAGTGCAGGAAGAAGCCCAGGTGAACCAGCACCTGAACTACCGCGCACACCAGAACCACGCTGAGAATGGTGCCATGCGAAGCGCCGCCATCCATTACCATCCAGAACGGGATGCCCGTCAGGATGACAGAGAGGATGAAGCCGATCATGTAAGACTTCACGCTACTGTGAGGAGTGACGCCATGTTGGTTAGCAGAATGACTCATTACATGACCCCCATCAGATAGACAATGGTAAATACGCAGATCCAGACCACATCCAGGAAGTGCCAAAACAGGCTCAGGCACATAACGCGGGTGCGGTTGGTCTCGGTCAGGCCGTTTTTCGCCAGCTGGAACATCAGCACCAGCATCCAGATCAGACCGGAGGTAACGTGCAGACCGTGGGTGCCGACCAGCGTAAAGAAGCCGGACAGGAAGCCGCTACGATCCGGACCAAAGCCTTCCGCGATCAGATGATGGAACTCATAGATTTCCATCGCGATAAAGCCGAGACCGAACAGGAAGGTCAGCGCCAGCCAGCGGTTAACCGCGCCTTTGCTGCCGTTGTTCATGCCGATAACGGCCATACCGTAAGTAATGGAGCTCAACAGCAGCAGCGCGGTTTCGGCCAGTACAAACGGCAGTTCGAAGATGTCTTTACCTGCCGGGCCACCGGCAGTGTTGTTGACCATAACCGCATAGGTCGCAAACAGCGTTGCGAAGATAATGCAGTCACTCATCAGGTAGATCCAGAAACCAAAGATTTTATTGGCTCCTGCATCGTGATGCCCATGCTCCGCATGAGCGTCGTGCTGTTTAGACAGTGTTTGTGCCATTATTTCAGACCTGCTTTGCTGATGTCTTTGAAGTGCTGATTTTCAATTTCTTCGATCTGTTTGACCGGAACATAGTAATCAACATCTTCGTCGAAGCTTTTAACGATCCAGCTCACAATCATCGCGACAAAAGACAGACCCAGCAGCCACCAGATGTGCCAGATGGCGGCGAAACCAAAGACCGTGGCGAACAGGGCGATAATCAGACCTGCACCGCTGTTTTTCGGCATATGGATCTCTTCGTAATGCGCAGGCTGCTTGTACGCCTCGCCTTTTTCTTTCATTTCCCAGAAGGCATCGCGCTCGTTGATGTGCGGAACCACTGCGAAGTTATAGAACGGCGGCGGAGAGGAAGTTGACCACTCCAGCGTACGGCCGCCCCACGGGTCACCGGTCAGATCGCGGTTTTCGTGACGGTCACGTACAGATACCCAGAACATGATCAGCTGGCAGAGAATACCCAGCGCGATCAGGCCAACACCAACGGCGGCTACAACCAGCAGCGGATGGAACTGCGGATCGATATCCTGGCTCAGACGACGGGTCATACCCATAAAGCCCAGCGCGTACAGCGGCATAAAGGCAACGAAGAAGCCGATAATCCAGAACCAGAAGGCGCGTTTACCCCAGGTTTCGTTCAGGGTGAAGCCAAACGCTTTCGGGAACCAGTAGGTTACGCCAGCCATACAACCGAACACCACACCACCGATAATTACGTTATGGAAGTGCGCGATCAGGAACAGACTGTTGTGCAGAACGAAGTCGGCACCCGGAACCGCCAGCAGAACACCGGTCATACCACCTACGGAGAAGGTGACCAGGAAGCCTACGGTCCACAGCATGGCAGAGTGCATCTGAATGCGGCCCTGGTACATGGTGAACAGCCAGTTAAAGATCTTAACGCCGGTCGGGATGGCGATAATCATCGTCATAATGCCGAAGAAGGCGTTAACGTTCGCGCCCGCACCCATAGTGAAGAAGTGGTGCAGCCAAACGATAAAGGACAGTACGGTAATCACCACGGTCGCCCACACCAGAGAGGTGTAGCCAAACAGGCGTTTTTTCGAGAACGTCGCAACCACTTCTGAGAACACGCCGAAGACCGGCAGAACCAGAATGTATACTTCCGGGTGGCCCCATACCCAAATCAGGTTGACATACATCATCATGTTGCCGCCCATATCATTGGTAAAGAAATGGAAGCCCAGATAACGGTCAAGGGTCAGCAACGCCAGCGTGACGGTCAGCACCGGGAACGAAGCGATGATCAGCACGTTAGTACACAGAGACGCCCAGGTGAACACCGGCATTTTGAACATGGTCATGCCCGGCGCACGCATTTTCAGGATAGTAACGAAGAAGTTAATACCTGTTAATGTCGTACCGATACCGGAAAGCTGCAAACTCCAGATCCAGTAATCAACCCCAACGCCCGGACTGTATTCAGCCCCCGACAGCGGCGGATAAGCCAGCCAACCGGTCTGCGCGAATTCACCCACGCCCAGAGAGAGGTTAACCAGGATCACGCCAACGGCGGTGAACCAGAAGCTCAGGTTGTTAAGGAAAGGGAACGCCACGTCGCGCGCGCCGATCTGCAGAGGAACAGCAATGTTCATCAGACCAACAACGAACGGCATCGCTACGAAGAAGATCATGATAACGCCGTGGGCGGTAAAGATCTGATCGTAGTGATGAGGCGGCAGGAAGCCTGCTTCCCCGGCAGAAGCCAGCATCTGCTGGCCGCGCATCATGATGGCGTCGGCAAAGCCACGCAGCAGCATGACGAATGCCAGGATCACATACATGATACCCAGCTTTTTGTGGTCGACTGAGGTCAGCCATTCCGTCCACAAGTATTTCCACTTACCGAAGTAAGTTAGCGCAGCGACAAGGGCCAGACCACCAAGAATGATGGCGGCCACCGTAATCATGATAATGGGTTCATGATACGGCACTGCATCCAGTGTTAATTTTCCGAACATCGTATTATTCCTCGGCTCCCGCGTGAGAGGCTTCACTCATGTCCATGCCTTCATGACCTGACATGTCCATCTTCCCGTGGCTCATCTTGAATTTTTCAATAACCTGCTTGAACAATTCAGGATTCGCGTTGGAGAAATACTCAACCGGATGATTTTCGCTTGGCGCTGCCAGTTTCTCGAATTCATCCATGGTGGTTAAGGTATTCGGTGCCTGTTTGACTTTCGCTACCCACTGCTCAAAACCTGCCTGATCGGGGGTGGCAATCGCCTGGAACTTCATTCCTGAGAAACCGCGGCCGCTAAAGTTGGACGAGATACCTTTAAAGGTTCCCGGCTCGTTGGCGATCAGGTGCAGTTTGGTCTGCATCCCAGCCATGGCGTAGATCTGGCTGCCAAGGGTCGGAATGAAGAAGGAGTTCATGACGGAGTTAGAGGTGATCCTGAAATTCACCGGGGTGCCTTTCGGGAACGCAATTTCGTTAACCGTCGCAATACCCTGTTCCGGATAGATGAACAGCCATTTCCAGTCCAACGCCACAACTTCGATCTCAACCGGTTTCACGTCAGAAGCGATAGGCTTGCCTGGCTCCAGAGCGTGGGTCGATTTCCAGGTCAACACGCCAAGGAAGAGAATGATTAGGATCGGAACGGTCCAGACCACCGCTTCCACTTTATTGGAGTGGGACCAGTTAGGGCTGTATTTTGCATTCGTGTTGGACGCACGATATTTCCATGCGAACACCACGGCCATCAGAATTGCGGGTATAACGACGATCAACATCAAGCCAAAGGCTGTCAGTATCAGCGAACGTTGCTCCATTGCAATCTGTCCTTTGGGATTTAACAACGCACTGTCACAGCCACTTAACAATAAAGTGCCTGCAATTAATGACAAAATCCCCAAACTTTTATTGTATTTCCTGAGTCTCATTTAACGACCTCAATGACAAGGGCTCTATTGTCGTTTAAGTGTGGCGGCATTTTACGGGAAGGTTTATGCAGTGTAAACCAGCTTAAGAACGTGTCAGAACAGTGTTGACACCTTTTGCCAAGGGTGTCACATCTGTTGCGGAAGGTAACAAATTATTAATGAGGGCAGGTATTTGGGTTAATATAACGAAAAAAGATGACTCTAATCGTCTATAGGAAGGGATGAATCTAAACAACGTAATCAAGCCTCAATAGTTTAACAATTTTGCATCATTTAGGTGATAATTATTAAACATAAATAATTACGCACCGTTTTTTAATATTAGACAGGGATTGTTAAACCGGCTGGATAATTTTTTGGACTGGGTCGGACAATATAATTTACATGCGGAGATTATTTTCACCACCGGACGACAATTTATTTTCGCCGTCCGGTTTTATTTGGCTTAGGCCGCTTCGCGCTGCGCCAGATAGTCGAGCAGCGTGCCGGTAAATATCCCAAGCAGCATGACGATGCATCCTGTGTTAAATAACGCATAGAGCGGCAACGACAGCGCAACCAGGCCGCTGGCGTTCAGTGCCAGCGCGAGCAGCCAGAGCGCTAACAGCGCGGCGCCGCCCGCCAACAGGCGCAGCGCCCAGCGATAACCGGATGCCCAGCGGCGACGCAGGGCGAAGCGCTGCGCCTCCTGCGACTGTTGCAGGCTGTTTTTACCGGCGGCCAGCAGCAACAGTCCCGGCAGCGCAGCGGCTACCGAGAATGCATAAAAGGTGGGCCATCCCCAGAGTTCCACCAGCCAGCCCGCCGCCGGACCGACATAAACGCGGCCCACCGCCGACAGCGCGGAAAGCAGCGCGAACTGCGTGGCGGAAAATGAGCGATTGCAGAGGCTCATTAATAGCGCGACAAACGCGGCGGTGCCCATGCCGCCGCACAGATTTTCCGCGAACACCGCGCTCGCCATGCTCCACATATGGGGCGGCGTGACCGAAAGCAGCCACCAGGCGAGGTTAGAAAGCGCCTGCAGAATGCCGAACAGCATCAGCGCCCGAAACAGGCTCAGGCGCTGCATCAGCATCCCGCCGTACAGCGCGCCGATAATGGTGGCCAGCAGCCCGAGCGATTTATTGACCAGCCCGACGTCGCCCGCGGAAAAGCCGACGCCGCGTATCAGGAAGGTGGTGGTCAGGCTGGCGGCGAAAGCGTCGCCCAGCTTATAAAGTACAATCAACGAGAGCATCAGCCAGGCATTGTCGCGATTAAAGAAATCACGCAGCGGCGCGATGACCGCTTCTTCCAGCGTGTGCGGGCGCGCGATCGTATCGCCGGGCTCGCGCGCCAACAGCGTGGCGATCAGGCCCGGCAGCATCATCAGCGCCATCAGCCAATAGGTCGCCTGCCAGCCCAGGTAACGATCCGCCAGCCACAGCGCCAGCCCGCCGGAAACCAGCATCGCCAGGCGATAACCCAGCACGGTAATCGCCGCACCGCTGCCGCGCTCTTCCGGCGACAGAATATCGGTTTTCCAGGCGTCGAAGACAATATCCTGCGATGCGGAGCAGAAGGCGATCAGCACCGCCAGCGCCGCCAGTAGCGTTAAATGACGCGCTGGCTCCATACAGCCCATCAGCGCGATACCGCCAATAAGCAGCAGCTGAGTGAGAAGAAGCCAGCCGCGACGCCGGCCCAGGAAAGGCGGCGTATAGCGGTCCATCAATGGCGACCAGAGAAACTTAAAAACATAGGCCTGTCCAACCAGCGAGAAAAAGCCGATGGTTTTAAGATCCACGCCCTCTACGGTCATCCATGCCTGCAGCGTGCCGGAAGTCAGCGCAAGGGGAAGGCCGGAGGCGAAACCCAGCAGCAGCAAAACTGCCGCGTTGCGCTGAGTGAAAATACGCAAGAGTGAATTATCCATAACTGCCTTTTTGTGTAGACAGGCCCGGCGATCCTGCCGGGCCGTTAAAGATGATTAACGTGCGTTCTGCTTGATAAAGGCGCTGACGCTGGTGTCCTGCGCCATATCGCTGATAACGTCGCTCAGCGTTGCGTTGACCGCTTTAGTGATTTTATCGTTAGTGGCGTTGAACGCCCCTTCGATGCTGTAGGTCTGACGATAGTTTTTCACCTGTTTATTGCCATTTTTCGCGCTGGCGATAATGGAAATATCCGCCTTGGTGGTGATGCTGTAACGCAGGTTGCCCTGAGTCACGTCGGCATAAAGATTGTTAACCACGATCTGCAGATCGACCGCGCCGTTCGGGCCGACCATATAACCGCGCGCGGTCATCTGTTTCTCCAGCACTTCCTGCAGCAGAAAACGCAGGTCGCGGCTCGGCGTCAGGGTCACCAGCTGGTTGTCGCGGGTGACTTTCGCCAGCGCCTGGTCGGCGCGTTGGTCGGCACCGTTAATGCTGACCGTTACGCCCATCAGGCCAGGGTCCTGTTGGGGAAGCTGAATCGTCGGCTGTACATCAAGCGTATTGCTGTTGGTGGCACAGCCAGCCAGAATAAAGGCAGCCAGCAGGGGGAAAAGGAGTTTTTTTAGCATGCTTATTTTCTCATAGGTCTGAAGGATATTGCTGACAAAACAGCGGCCATCATATCAT
>NZ_JANION010000208.1:0-27490 GCF_024610815.1 Mixta sp. | reverse complement strand
GCACCACCGACATAGCGAAATCGGCGTAGGAATCGAGATCGGAAGCGACAACCTGCAACAGGAAATCTGCATCGCCGCCAATGCTGTAGCAGGCCACCACATCTTCCAGCGCGGTCACCTCCTCCTCAAATTTTTTCGCTTCCGCCTCGCTGTGGCTGTCAATCGCGACGCGTATAAACACCATAACCCCGAGGCCAATCTTCTTGCGATTCAGCACTGCGCGATACCCCTGGATTACTTCATCCTCTTCCAGCTTGCGTACTTTTCGCCAGCATGGCGACGCGGACATGCCAATTTTTTCAGCCAGCACCTGATTAGTGACGCGGGCGTCATCCTGCAGCAGCTTGAGAATTTTCATATCTGTCGGGCTAAGCGCCATAAAGGTAAGTTCCTTTCGTTTTTACCGCGATAGAGGGTGATTTTTTCCTGTCGCGAAGGAAGAAGCAAGCAATATAGGTAACAATTTCCCGCCGGGCTGCGGCATAATACATTCGCAACTTTAATGATTAATTGAAGTAAAAGCCGCAAGGAACCGACTTATATGTTAATGCATATCGTCCTGTTTACGTTCAAAAACCCATGGAGCTGGGCCTCTATAGAAGCTATCGACGCGGAGCGATCAACGCGTGCGCACCCGAATTACATTGATGAAATTAAAGGATGGACCTGCGGACGTAATATTACCCGGCGTCATATCGCCGCTGACTTCGTGGTAATCGGTCTGTTTGAAGACCGCACCACGTTAGAGCGCTACATCGTACATCCCAATCATCAGGTCGGCGTGGCGAAATGGAAAGCGATTGCTGACTGGCAGGTGGTGGATATCGAACTCTCCAGTGACTTTACGCAAAACATGGGGCTCCTCTCTGTCTTTAACCAGCTGGCTGAAGCCTGCTGAAACCGGGAACTGAATATGAAATTTGACGCCAGCCAACATCGTTGCACGATCGTTATCGATAAAGATCTGCCTGCCGGCCTCGCCATCAACGCCGCAAGCGTTATCGGCATTAGCTTCGGCCGCACCGTTGAAAACCTTGTCGGGCCCGATATGCAGAGCGTAGATAATATTAACTACCCGGGAGTGATCTATGCGCCGCTGCCGGTTTTGCTGGCGCCAGGCGAGGTCATTCATGACCTGCAAAAGACAGCGGAGAGCGATGAAGAAATTTATATTATGCCGTTCAGCGCGCTGGCCCAGTCCTGTAAAACCTACGATGAATATGGCGAACGTATCTCGTCGGTAAACAGCAGCCAAATTGAGCTGGTCGCCGTCGGGCTTATTGGCCCTAAAAAGAAAATCACGAAAATGACGGGTAATCTGCCGCTTTATAAATAATCATCCTTATGTTGCCGAACGCCATCAAATAAGCAGTTTAATGACAAACTGCTTATTTCAGTGTACGCCTAAGCCGTTAACGTTTTATTGCTTTATTTAAGGAAAGTAACATGTACGCTATTTTTAAAGATGAGCTATACGAAAAGGCAAAAGAGATTTACCGGCAGCATCTCCGCTTCGACGCAGGCGATATAAATAACGATCAGCTTTATGCGCATCAAAATAACCGGCTACGCGAAGTCATTAAATATGTCGCCGATAATTCGCCCTTTTACCGCGAGCATTTGAAAGGATTAACGACAACAGATATTGAAAAACTCACGATCGATAATATTCACACGCTGCCCTTTACCACTAAAGAGGATTTGCGCAATCACGGCCCTTCTTTAGCTGCCGCCCCGCTGCACAAAAGCTGGATTTATTATGAAACGACCGGCACGACGGGAAAACCCACGCCTTGCCCACGTAATGAAATCGACTCGATTCATAACAATACGCCGCTGATTATTCATTATCGTCAAATCTTTGCATGCCGTAGGCGCTTCAGCGCCAGGCTTTCAGGAGATCGCGCCGGAGGTATATGCAGCGGTCGGGCTTTATGTCGATTCACGTCAGGCGGTATGGGATGCCTCAAGCTGTCTGCAACAGGCCAGAGCGCTGGGCTTTCTGCCGCAGGCAGAGAGCGGAGTCGAACCTGGCGAACGGCCAGATGTCGCTGAAGAGCAGATCAACGCCGCGTCAAGAACCTTATTTAAATCCGTGGGGCTTGCCGCCCAGGATTTAGTTTTTGCCAGGGCGATTGTCGCCCGACAGTCGATGCGCTAAGCCCCGCTTGCGCCATTTTTCTCTTTTTGAACAGGAATCATCATGCTGGGAACCGCTCAAATCCTCTCCTATATCGCCGCGCTCGGCCTGGCTGCCGCTATCCCCGGACCCGGCATGACCGCCCTGGTCGCCCGTAGCGTCAGCGGCGGCGCGGTAACGGGCTTCACCATGCTGACCGGTCTGATTCTGGGCGATCTGATCTACCTCTCTGTCGCGGTATTTGGCCTGGCGGTGATCGCTAATAACTACAGTTCGCTGTTTACCCTGATTAACTGGGCGGCTTCGCTCTATTTATGCTGGCTCGCCTGGCAGTTCTGGCGCTATCAGCCGCAGGCGGTTGATATCGACCAGCGGGCGACGCGCAAAGAGCTGGCCTCTGCCTGGTTTTCCGGCCTGACCATTACACTGGGCAACCCGAAAACCATCGCCTTCTATCTGGCGATCCTGCCGCTGGTGATTTCGCTGGATAATGTCTCACTGCAAATGTGGGGCATGATGTTGGTACCGCTGACCATTTTCGTACTGCTGTCGGTAGGCGCGGTATTTATCCTCGCGGCGCTGAAGATACGTCATTTCCTCACCAGCGCCGAAGCGCAGCGTCTGCTGTTCCGCTCTACGGGCCTGATTATGCTGCTGGCGGCCATCGGCATGGTCGCGAAAACGCTGTAACCGCCAGAGTTATCCACAGAAAATGGGGATACCCTGTGCATGAATCCGTATAACCCGCTTTTCACCTGGCGCCTGCGGCATAATAAATGACAAAAACGGGCCGCTGGCCCGTCCTGAAAGGCCATAAAACAAGCGAAAGGCGCGCTTCACTGACCAACCCGCTCTTTTTTACCGCTATGGATGAAAAAGCAGCGCCAGGCGAGCGCCATGCTCAGCGGATACCACGCACGCCTCTCCCGCTTTCTCCCGGCAGATAGCGCCCGCCGCGCGACGGGCTTTTTACCTCTACCGGCCCCTTCTGCGCCATGGGCTGGTGCCGGGTGCCCTGGATATGGAAAGGCGCATTCGGCCGTTTCATTCTGAAATGCGCGATCGGTTATAAAAAACGCCGCCAGTATTTTTTTTAACCGCCGGGTAGGTGCAAAGCGTCTGAAAGGGTTATAAACTCAGCACGAAGAATGGAGGTGCAAATATGAACGGTTATGTCATGCCGGAACTGACAAAAGAAGAGATCCGCAGGATGACGAAAACTGTTGTTCAACGCGTTGCGGCGAAAAAAATTGTTTCCAGCGACCCCGTTGAACGCACAGAGCAGCCGATCCGACAGGCAAGTGTTGTTTCAGCAAGCGAGCCGAAAGGCGATGCGGGTTATATCGCGCGTCATCACCTTTCGGTAAACAGGGAGCTGGCTGTCTCTGCGCTTTCCCAAAGTCGCGGCCGTCAAATTCTTAAAGACGCGTTTAAAAAGGCGCGCTGATCCTTATTGCTGCGAAAACGCCCCTTACTGGGGCGTTTTCGCTTTCAGGAGAGCTATGTCTACACAACCCAAATTATGGGTTTTTTCCTCATTGGTTCAGGACAAGGAAGACCCGCAACAGCTGATTGCCTATGCCATTTATAAATCTCATAAAGAGGAAAAAGCGCAGCGGTTAAAGCATCAGGGGAAAAGCGACGATGAAATTAAGGCTGAACTTGAAAAGTGGCATGACGAAGTGGCGTTAGATCCCAGGCTGCTGGAAAATTATCAGGAAAGAGCGTTATCCATTGTCGACGCCCTGATAGAGGGAGCAAACCAGGCGGCAGAGCAGCATTTTGACGTTATCGCTAAAGATAAAATCGACGCGCTTATCGCAACGCATTCAGATGCGATAACCACGATTTCGGCTCGCCATCAAAGCGAAGTCGATGCGCTTAAGAATCAACTCGCCGCAGCGCATGAAAAGGCCAGATTAGAGTGGGCGAATAAAATAGCGCAGTGGGTTCCTGCTCAGCATACGCCGCCAGCCTGGAAAAGATACCTGATTAAATTCGCCGCCTGGCTTGGCGCCGGGGTTTCCGGATTGTTAGGGACGGTAATAACGACGGTGCTCATTGTCGGCCTGTGCTCACTGTTTGTCACCAAAGAGGACAGAGCTGCGATGATTAACAGCACGCTCAAAAAAGGCATTGATATGCTGGTGCCTGAAAAGCCGCTCGATATACCAACCCGCCCTGGTAAACCCCACCCTAAAGAAGCCAACCCTGACGATTTCAGCAACGGCGTCGGCTCATAACGCCTCCAGAAACTCCTGCCGCCGGTTTGTATGGCTGCGGCCGCTGCGCCAGCAGGGTGAAGCGAAAAGGGGTGCTGGCCCTGCCTCCAATATAAAAAAACAGGCCCGCCGTTTCCGGCGGGCCTTTATCAACGCAGGCTAAAACAACGCTGCCAGTCTGAAACCGTTAGTGGGTGTTGTACTCCGCATCCGCCGCAGCGAAGCGCGCCTGCGCTTCAGCAGAAGGGGCACGCCCCAGCAGGCTAAATACCACGATGGCGATACTGGCGAACAGGAAGCCCGGAATGATTTCATACAAATCGAGCCAGCCGTAATGTTTCCAGACCAGTACGGTCAACGCGCCAATCACCATCCCCGCCAGCGCGCCGTTGCGCGTGGTGCGCTTCCAGCAGACAGCGAACAGCACCACCGGTCCAAACGCCGCGCCGAAGCCGGCCCAGGCGTAGCTGACCAGGCCCAATACGCGGTTTTCCGGGTTAGAGGCGAGCAGAATCGCGATCAGCGCTACCACCAACACCATCACGCGGCCGACCCACACCAGCTCTTTCTGGCTGGCGTTTTTACGCAGAAAGCCTTTGTAAAGATCTTCGGTCAGCGCGCTGGAGCAGACCAGCAGCTGACAGCTCAGCGTCGACATCACCGCCGCCAGAATGGCGGAAAGCAGAATACCGGCGATCCATGGGTTAAACAGAATGCGCGCCAGCTCGATAAAGATGCGCTCGCCGTTTTCCGATACGCCTGCCGCCTGCTCAGGATGGTTCTGGAAATAGGCGATGCCGAAGAAGCCGACCGCCACCGCGCCCGCCAGGCAAAGGATCATCCACGTCATGCCGATACGGCGGGCGGTGCGGATGGAACGGTGCGAGTCCGCCGCCATAAAGCGCGCCAGAATATGCGGCTGGCCGAAATAGCCCAGCCCCCAACCCAGCAGCGAAATAACCGCCACAAAGTTAAGACCTTTCAGCATATCAAGGTTTTCCAGGCTCTTCGCTTCGATCACGCGCAGCGAATCATCCAGCCCGCCGACGGCGATAATGACGATAATCGGCGTCAGGATCAGGGCGAAAATCATCAGGCTGGCCTGTACGGTATCAGTCCAGCTGACGGCGAGGAAACCGCCGACGAAGGTATAGAGAATCGTCGCGACCGCGCCAGCCCACAGCGCCGTTTCGTAGCTCATGCCGAAGGTGCTTTCAAACAGACGCGCCCCGGCGACGATGCCCGATGCGCAGTAGATGGTGAAAAACACCAGAATCACGATGGCGGAGATGACGCGCAGCAGTTTGCTGCGATCTTCAAAGCGGCTGGTGAAAAAGTCCGGCAGCGTCAGCGCATTGTTATGATGCTCGGTCTGCACGCGCAGGCGGCCGGCGACAATTTTCCAGTTCAGCCACGCGCCCAGCGTCAGCCCAATGGCGATCCAACTTTCCGAAATGCCAGAGAGGAAAATCGCCCCTGGCAGACCCATCAGCAGCCAGCCGCTCATATCCGATGCGCCGGCGGAAAGCGCGGTTACCACGCTGCCGAGACTGCGACCGCCAAGAATGTAGTCATCAAAATTTTTGGTTGAGCGCCAGGCGATAAAGCCGATCAACACCATGCCAAGAATATAGATG
The DNA here is from genome assembly GCF_024610815.1 of Mixta sp. Taxonomy (NCBI): domain Bacteria; kingdom Pseudomonadati; phylum Pseudomonadota; class Gammaproteobacteria; order Enterobacterales; family Erwiniaceae; genus Mixta; species Mixta sp. The sequence goes on along the minus strand of NZ_JANION010000208.1, from coordinate 21,491 downwards.
ATGAATGTCACCAACATGGGTGTACTTACTGTCATCAGGTTCTCCATTTATTATCGGTATTAAGCAGAGGGTTATTTGCCCTGTCATCACCGCCGGAACGCAGCGGTGTTGTCTTTGATAAATCTGAGGCGCGCTATCCTGCCGGAAAGGTTGATCGCACACAATGCATTTAACACAGCTGTTACAGTGAATTCACTACCCCTTATAATCAGAAGTTCAGAAGGTTGCACCAGGTCACATTTCATCCGGTTACACCTGGGGAACAACCGGGAAACCATGCGAATTTTCAGGCTTCTGCAAACCTGGCGAGAAACTTGCAGCAAGTTCCGTGCCGCTTTGTAAGTGGTAACAAAAGAGGCGTTTCACAGAGTGTTATCGGGCTCACAATTAACACGGTTGCACAAAGTTGCAACATAGGTGATATTGCGCTTTACAACGGTTATATAAGGTTTTGAGGAGCGTCTAAGGCATGGGAATGACTACCATGGGTGTCAAGCTGGATGAAGCCACCCGCGACAGAATTAAACTGGCTGCGCAACATATCGATCGCACGCCGCACTGGCTGATTAAACAGGCGATTTTCAACTATCTGGAGCAGCTGGAACAGGGCGCCCAGCCGGTAGAATTCCCTTTACAGGCCGCCAGCGATAACGACGAGACGCTGGCCGACGAACCACACCAGCCTTTCCTGGATTTCGCGGAGCAGATCCTGCCGCAAACGGTGGCGCGTGCCGCCATCACCTCCGCCTGGCGCCGCCCGGAAACGGAAGCGGTGCCGATGCTGCTGGAGCAGGCGCGTCTCCCTGCCCCGCTGGCGGAGAAAACCCACCAGCTCGCCTGGTCGCTGGCCGACAAGCTGAGGCACCAAAAGGGAGCAACCGGACGCGCCGGCATGGTGCAAAGCCTGTTACAGGAGTTCTCACTCTCCTCGCAAGAAGGCGTGGCGCTAATGTGCCTGGCCGAAGCGCTGCTGCGCATTCCCGACAAGCCGACGCGCGACGCGCTGATCCGCGATAAAATCAGCAATGGTAACTGGCAGTCGCACCTGGGCCGCAGCCCGTCGCTGTTTGTTAACGCCGCTACCTGGGGTTTGCTGTTTACCGGTCGCCTGGTCTCTACCCATAATGAAGCCAATCTGTCGCGCTCCCTGAACCGCATTATCAGCAAAAGCGGCGAGCCGCTGGTGCGCAAAGGCGTCGATATGGCGATGCGTCTGATGGGCGAACAGTTCGTTACCGGCGAAACCATCGCCGAGGCGCTGGCTAACGCGCGCAAGCTGGAAGAAAAAGGCTTCCGCTACTCTTACGATATGCTGGGCGAAGCGGCGCTGACCGCCAGCGACGCCAAAGCCTATCTGGTCTCCTATCAGCAGGCGATCCACGCTATCGGCAAGGCCTCTAACGGACGCGGCATTTATGAAGGGCCGGGCATCTCGATCAAGCTTTCCGCCCTGCACCCGCGCTACAGCCGCGCGCAGTATCAGCGCGTGATGGAGGAGCTTTACCCGATCCTGAAATCCCTGACGCTGCTGGCGCGCTCATACGATATCGGCATTAATATCGATGCCGAAGAGGCGGACCGTCTGGAACTGTCGCTCGACCTGCTGGAAAAGCTCTGCTTCGAGCCGGAGCTGGAAGGCTGGAACGGCATTGGCTTTGTGATTCAGGCCTACCAGAAGCGCTGTCCGTTCGTCATCGATTCGCTGATCGATCTGGCGCAGCGCAGCCGTCGTCGCCTGATGATCCGTCTGGTGAAAGGCGCCTACTGGGACAGCGAAATCAAACGCGCCCAGATGGAAGGACTGGAAGGCTACCCGGTTTATACGCGCAAGGTCTATACCGATATCTCCTACCTGGCCTGCGCGCGCAAGCTACTGGCGGTGCCGAACCTGATCTATCCGCAATTTGCCACCCATAATGCCCACAGCCTGGCGGCGATCTACCATATGGCGGGCAACAACTACTATCCGGGCCAGTATGAGTTCCAGTGCCTGCACGGCATGGGCGAGCCGCTCTACGAGCAGGTGGTGGGCAAAATCGCCGACGGCAAGCTGAACCGTCCCTGCCGCATCTATGCCCCGGTCGGTACCCATGAAACGCTGCTGGCTTACCTGGTGCGCCGCCTGCTGGAAAACGGCGCTAACACCTCGTTCGTCAACCGCATCGCCGACAATACGCTGCCGCTCGACGAGCTGGTGGCCGATCCGGTGCAGCTGGTGGAGCGCCTGGCCGCCACTGAAGGCGCCATCGGCCTGCCGCATCCGAAAATTCCGCTGCCGCGCGATCTTTATGGCGACAAGCGCCCCAACTCCGCCGGGCTGGATCTGGCGAATGAGCACCGCCTCGCTTCGCTCTCCAGCGCCCTGCTGAGCAGCGCGGCGCAGCCGTGGCGCGCCGAACCGATGATCGAGGGCGAGCTGAGCGACGGCGTATTCCGTCCGGTACTTAACCCGGCCGACCCGACCGATATCGTCGGCGAAGTACGCGAGGCCAGCGAGCAGGAAGTGGCGCAGGCGCTGGCGGCTTCCGTCAACGCCGGGCCGATCTGGTTCGCCACGCCGCCGCAGGAGCGCGCCGCCATTTTGGAGCGCGCCGCGGTGATGATGGAAGGCGAGATGCAGACGCTTATCGGCATTCTGGTGCGCGAAGCGGGCAAAACCTTCAGCAATGCCATCGCCGAAGTGCGAGAAGCGGTCGATTTCCTTTACTACTACGCAGGCCTGGTGCAGAGCGATTTCGATAATGAAACCCATCGTCCGCTCGGCCCTGTCGTCTGCATCAGCCCGTGGAACTTCCCGCTGGCGATTTTCACCGGCCAGATCGCCGCCGCGCTGGCGGCAGGCAACAGCGTGCTGGCGAAACCGGCGGAACAGACGCCGCTGATCGCCGCGCAGGCGGTGCGCATTCTGCTGGAGGCAGGCGTGCCTGCTGGCGTGGTGCAACTGCTGCCGGGCCTCGGCGAAACCGTCGGCGCGCAGCTGACCGGCGACGAGCGCGTGCGCGGTGTGATGTTTACCGGCTCTACCGCGGTCGCCACGCTGTTGCAGCGCAACCTGGCGGGACGTCTCGATCCGCAGGGTCGCCCGACGCCGCTGATCGCCGAAACCGGCGGCATGAATGCGATGATCGTCGATTCTTCCGCCCTGACGGAACAGGTGGTGCTGGATATCGTCTCCTCCGCCTATGACAGCGCCGGACAGCGCTGCTCGGCGCTGCGTCTGCTCTGTATTCAGGACGATGTCGCCGACCATACGCTGAAGATGCTGCGCGGCGCGATGGCGGAATGCCGCATGGGCAACCCGGAGCGGCTCTCTACCGATATCGGCCCGGTGATCGATGCCGAAGCGAAAGAGAATATCGAACGTCATATTCAGGCGATGCGCGCTAAAGGGCTGACGGTGTTCCAGGCGGTGCAGGAAAATCTTCAGGACAGCAAAGAGTGGCAGTCCGGCACCTTTATTATGCCGACGCTGATCGAGCTGAACAGCATCGACGAGCTGGATAAAGAGGTGTTCGGTCCAGTGCTGCATGTGGTGCGCTTTACGCGCAGCGCGCTGCCGCAGCTGATTGAGCAGATCAACGCCTCCGGCTATGGCCTGACGCTGGGCGTGCATACCCGCATCGATGAGACCATCGCGCAGGTGACGCAGCGCGCCAAAGTCGGCAACCTCTACGTCAACCGCAATATGGTCGGCGCGGTGGTGGGCGTACAGCCGTTCGGCGGCGAAGGCCTGTCGGGCACCGGTCCGAAAGCGGGCGGCCCGCTCTATCTTTACCGTTTGCTGTCGCACCGCCCGGACAACGCGTTACAGGTGACGCTGGATCGTCACGACGCCGAGCGGCCGCTGGACGCGACGCTGCGCCCTTCCCTGCTTGAGGCGCATCGCGCGTTAAGCAGCTGGGCGAAAGCGAAACCGGCGCTGGCGGATCTGTGCGCCCGCTACGAACAGCTGGCGCAGGGCGGCACCGTCCGTCTGCTGCCGGGGCCGACCGGCGAACGCAATACCTATATCCTGCTGCCGCGCGAGCGCGTACTGTGCCTGGCGGATAACGAGGAGGATGCGCTGATCCAGCTGGCGGCGGTCACCAGCGTCGGCAGCCGCGCGCTGTGGCAGGACGATGAGCTGCATCGCAAGCTGGCGCAGTCTCTGCCGGAGCAGGTGCGCGCGCGCATCGACTTCGCGCGCGATCCGCTGGCGCCGGAGCAGCATTACGACGCGGTGATTTACCACGGCGACGCCGATCAGCTGCGTCTGCTGTGCGAGAAAGTCGCGGCGCGCGACGGCGCGATTGTCTCGGTGCAGGGCTTCGCCCGCGGCGAGACCAATCTGCTGCTGGAACGTCTGCTGATTGAACGCGCCCTGAGCGTCAACACCGCGGCGGCGGGCGGCAATGCCAGCCTGATGACTATCGGTTAATAGCCGCCTTCCGCTAAGCCTGACGCCGCATGTTGAATGCGGCGTTTTTATTATCGTCTTGCCGCGTCGTCCCCTTCCGCCACTGACGCAGCTTTTCAGCGCGTATTGCTGTACGCCACAGCAATCTTTCCGAATGTTTCAGAACCCCTTCCCCATTCTTCACTGATTAAATATCACTCAACCTTATACACTCTTTGACCGGTTATTTTCATCATAAGGAAATGATGCATGGGCCTGAGCCTGCCGGATCCCAACCTTTTTTACCTGCCGCGCGATAATCTCCCGCCGGAGCAATATGAGCTGATTCTCGGTCCGCATCATGCCTGGTCACACATTGACAAGGAATATGTTTTCGATGATCGCTGGTCGGCGGGTTTTCAGCTTATCAACATGCAGCGGCGCGCTGTTAACGGCTATACCAACCAACTGCCGCCTCACGGACCTCGAGAGCGGGAAAAGCTGAAAGGGATGGTTTACAGCGGCGAGGTGGTTATGCTCGGCGGCTTTTCCGTCAGGCCCGGCGCGCTGTTTTATATCAATGATGACGGGGAACTGATTTGCCGCGACCCGCTGGTTTTTACCTTTCAAGGCGCGGCGAACATTATTCGCGCCTTTCAACTTTCCGTGGCGCGCCGCGATTACAGTCAGCAGGGAGGCAAACCGCGTCCGACGCCGCTGCCGTCAACAGCGCAGCAGCCCGCTCCGCTCCAGACCATTAACAGCAAAATGGCGGGCCGTCTGCTGGCCGCTGGCGGCGTCTACCATCAGAATCCTGAGATGTTTGCAGAGACCGCGCGCAAGCTGGGCGGCGAGGCGGCACAGGGATTTGATGAGGTACTGAATGAGCAAACGGCGGGCACGTTAATCGCCCTGTCGTCGCTGCTGATGCTGGGCAAAGCATCCGTCGCGGGGCACGTCTCAGCGGCAAATCTGGAAGAGCTGAACCACTATCTGGGCAAGTCCAGAGGTGAAGTCAGGCTGTTGCATAATATTAAGGTGGTCAAAATAAATTATGTGCGCCGGGATCGCATGGAACTGGCACAGCTACGCAGACAGTTTCAAACCGTTAAGCCCAAATTTTATAAAATGCTGGCGGCGCATCCAGAGGTAAAAAGGCGATTTAACCAGGAAGAACTGACGAAGCTGGCAATGGGGCAACGGCCTGATGAAAAATGGGAGATACACCATAAACTTCCTTTGGATGATAGCGGTACGAATAATTTTAGTAACCTTATGCTGATTCGGCGCGACTATGAACACTACGTTTTTAATTCAGCGCAAAAAAGTATCACGCGTAAAATGGCGTCGGGTGAAGTAAAAGAAGTGCTATGAGCGGCCCCAGCTGGCTTAATTTTTCCTTAACGGTAGATACTATGTATATAAACGACAACATCATTAACCAGCTTAAACAGCTTATTATCAAGCGCAGAGAAAAAGTAACTCCGGCTGTCGTTTTCCCGGATGAGCTGTATGATTATAATTTTGGACGTAAAATTGGCAAAACTCCACGTCTATTTTGGGAGCAATATAAGAATTTCGTTGAGCGTTTAGACGGAATTAATATTGATGGATGTATTATTTACGGCATAAAAAACCACTTCGATTATAAGAATGACCTGTTTACATTTAATGAATTTTTAACAAAGATAGCCTCTGATTTTCCCGGGCTGATGATAGAAGAAAATTTTTACTGTATTGAAATTGGCAGCTCCTCACTGGATACCTATACCTATGATACAAGAACCAACAAATGGGAATCACGTGACAAGCAGCAGTACCAAAACCTTTTTATCTCCTGCGACACGCTGGCGGAGTTCTTGCAAGCGGTGCTGGATGATATTCGTCAGGCAGAAATTTAGCACTATAAACATAATAGCTATTTCCTGATTTTTTCTCTGTCCAGAATCACAGTAAAAAATATACTGAGAAATCCACATTTCTGAGCGATTCCATGAACAGGATATTGATGCATAGTGATTACTCAGACGGAAGGTCATAGATTGACTAACGCGCTGATATCAAACAAAGCAAAACGCCGCATTTACCTGCGGCGTTTTCCTTCACTACGTCTTGCGACAATCAGACATCAAACTTCATGCGCAGCAGACGCGGGTAGATAAACAGTGATTTCCCCAGCCCTTTGTTCAGCACTTTCCAGACGACCACTGAACAGAAGGAACAGAGCGCCACCATACCGATCGGGAAGCCTACCGCCCACAGCATCGAGAACAGGCCGGAGTTGAACAGGTGGTGATCCAGCGCGAACAGAATCGCCGTCATGCCGAAATATTCGATAAAGATACGGTGCAGCACATAAATTTGCAGCGTGTTTTTACCGATCCAGTTCATCCAGGCCATATTAAAGCGTACGTTCAACGTGCGGCACAGCGCGATGCAGGCCAGAATGGTCAGGGTACAGAGGAACAGGTTCTTCTGTAACCCCAGCAGCAGATGTACGCCCGCCAGCGCCGCCAGACCCAGCCACGGCAGCAGATTGCTTTTACGCCATTCGCTTAGCTGGATCACCTGCGCGCTCCAGAAGGAACCCATGATGAAGTAGATAAAATATTGTGAAAGGCTCTCTGGCCCCCAGCCGGGAATGATCTTCTCCACGGCCGCATAGTTCAGCAACACCGCCACCACGACCAGCGGCAGACGCTGCTGGCGGAACAGTTTGGCGAAAAGGAAAAACAGCCCCAGCGCATAGAGATACCAGGAGCTGCTCATCGCCATCAGCATCAGCGAAATGAACTCCTGCGGCGATTCCGCGTAAGAGGAGTTAATGTTGCTGGAAATACGGTGATGGGTAATTTCCGATGAGATCCCATAAATAGAGAGCCACTGAATGACGCCCCAGAGAATATAGAGATAAAACAGGTTCGTTACCCGGCTGGTAAAAACTTTCTGCCAGGGTTTTTCATTAATGGCGCGTGCCGCCAGCATCCCTGACACAAAGAAGAAGGCAGGCATACGCAACGGCGACAGGACGGTATTAAACGCTACCCAGATATGCGCCGGCAGGCTGCCTGCCGTCAGGTATTTCAGCGTTCCTTCAAATCCCGGTAAAACCACGTGGTAGAGCACCACCAGCAGAATGCATCCGCCCTTCAGCGTATTCACCCACTGTATTTCCTCGCTTTTTTTATTGTTCATTGCTGTGTTTCCTGCTGTGTTATCAGAACTTAATGGCAAAGTAGCCAGATCAGGATTATTGGCGTGGCGGGAATGAAAAGGCTGTAGCGTTTATCTTAAAAAAAATAAGCGGCCCTAAAGGGCTAATGGCGAAAACGCGGGCGGCATAAGAAAAAAACGGGCGGGCCGTTAATCCGCCCGCCCGCTAAGGGAAAATATTTAAGACAATACTGGTTGAAACCGGCCCAGTTATTGGCTGAGGAACTTCTCAAGGAACTGACGGGTTCGCGCCTGCTGCGGGTTAGCGAACAGCGCCTTTGCCGGCCCCTGCTCCACGATCCGTCCCTGATCCATAAAAATGGCGCGGTCGGCGACGTCGCGCGCGAAGCTCATCTCATGGGTGACGATCACCATGGTGCGTTTCTCCTCCGCCAGCGAGCGTATGGTATTCAGCACCTCACCGACCAGTTCGGGATCGAGCGCCGAGGTCGGTTCGTCAAACAGGATCACTTCCGGGCGCATCGCCAGCGCGCGGGCAATCGCTACGCGCTGCTGCTGTCCACCGGAAAGACGACGCGGATAGCTCGTCTCCTTGCCGTGCAGCCCGACTTTCTCCAGCAGCGCGCGGGCGCGGGCGATAGCTTCCGCTTTCGGCTCGCCCTTTACGATTACCGGCCCTTCGATAATGTTTTCCAGCACCGAGCGGTGCGGGAAAAGATTGAAGCTCTGGAAAACGAAGCCCACCTGCTGACGCAGCTGGCGCACGCGCTCTTTCTGTTTGCCGATCGGCTGCGCCGCATCAATCTCAATGCCACCTACCTTGATGGTGCCGCTGTCCGGCTCCTCCAGCAGGTTGATGCTGCGCAGCAGCGTGGTTTTGCCGGAACCGCTCGGCCCGATAATCGCCACTACTTCGCCGGAGGCGACCTCCAGATCAATGCCGTGCAGCACCGTCTGGCCATTAAACCGCTTCACCAGCTTTTTGACTTCAATGGCGCTCATTTCTCCTCCCGATCCTGACGGTTAACATGGGCTTCCAGCCGGTTTTGCAGCGCCGACAGCACCGTCGCCATCACCCAGTAGATCAGCGATGCCGCCAGATACATGGTGAACACTTCCAGTGTGCGCGAGGTGATCAGCTGCGCCTGGCGGAACAGCTCCGGCACCTGAATGGTGGCGGCCAGCGAGGTGTCTTTCACCAGGCTGATAAAGCTGTTGCCCAGCGGCGGCAATGCGGTGCGGGCCGCCTGCGGCAGCACCACGCGCTTCAGCGTTTGCCAGCGCGTCATGCCGATGCTGGCCGCCGCTTCCCACTGGCCGCGCTCAATGGCGGCGATCGCTCCGCGTAGCGATTCGGAAGCGTAGGCGGCGGTATTCAGCGACAGGCCGATCATCGCCGAGGGGATCGGATCGAGTTCAATGCCGAACTGCGGCAGCCCGTAGTAGATCATAAACAGCTGGGCGATCAGCGGCGTGCCGCGAAAAACAGAGACGTAGAAACGCGCCAGCAGGCCGATGGGCCAGAAGGTAGAGAGGCGCATCAGCGCCAGGATAAAGCCCAGCACCAGACCGAAGAACATGCCGCCGATGCTAAGCTGCAGCGTAAAGACGGCGCCTTTTAATAAAAAAGGTGCTGAATCCAGCACCAGTTGAATACTCTCTTGCATTATTTAGTGACGTCCGCGCCAAACCATTTTTCAGAAATTTTATTCAGCGTGCCGTCTTTCTGCATCTCGCCGATCGCCGTGTTGATGGCATTCAGCAGATCTTCGTTGCCTTTACGCAGTGCGACGCCCGCTTCCTGACGGGAGAAGGCCGGGCCTGCAACTGCCATAGTGTTGCCGGTTTTCTTCACCAGATCGAGCGCGGCGAGGCGATCGACAAGGATAGCGTCAACGCGGCCAGAGCGCAGATCCTGATATTTGGTCGGATCGTCATCATAGGTACGGATATCCACGCCCTTCACGTTCTCACGCAGCCACTGCTCATAGTTGGTGCCGAGGCCGACGCCCACTTTTTTGTTCGCCAGATCCTGCGGGCCTTTGATGGAGCCCTCTTTGTCCTTGCGCGTCAACGCCTGAATACCGGAAACGGTGTAAGGCACGGAGAAATCATACTTTTTCTTACGCTCGTCGGAGATGGTCACCTGATTGATCACCACATCGATGCGTTTGGAGTCCAGCGACGCCAGCATGCCGTCCCATTTGGTCGGCTTCAGGCTCGCCTTCACGCCCAGGTGCTGCGCCAGCGCCTGCGCAAACTCTACTTCAAAGCCGGTCAGCTTGCCGTTCTCATCCTGGAAGCTGAACGGCGGATAGGTGCCTTCCAGCCCCACCAGCAGGCTGCCGCGCTCTTTTACTTTATTCAGCAGATTTTCCGCAGCGAAGGTTTTCACGTTGACGCCGGCAACCAGCGCCGTCGCCATCACGCCCAGCAGCAGCTGACGACGTACCTGAGAGAAATTCATAGTCACTCCATTTATTGTTGGATTGTTGTGCAGGCCGCTTTCCGTCTGTGCTACGGAAAGCGAGGCCGACCGGCCTGGCTAAAACGGATGGACGCCGTGCATAGCGTCGGCGGCCATCGATGGTTAAACAGGCTGATTATAAACCTTTTTCAGTTTTCAGGATTAGACGGAAGGATAATAAGCAAATAATGCCGGCGCGCCGCCGGTATGTACGAACAGCAGCGGCCCTTCGCGGCGAAAACGCTGCTGACTGATGCCGTCGATCAGGCCCGCCATCGCCTTGCCGGTGTAAACCGGATCGAGAATGATACCTTCCAGCCGCGCCAGCAGTTTTACCGCCTCCATGCCCTCTTCGCTCGGCATGCCGTAGCGCGGGGCGAAGTAGTCGTCCCAGAGCGTGATGTCGGCGCGGCTGTGTGTCTCCAGCAGTCCGTCTAGATTCTGGCGCAGCGCGCTAACCAGCGGCAGCTGATCGGCGACTTTTCGTGACACTGTCACGCCAACCAGTTCGGTTTCCGGCAGCAGCGCCTCCAGTCCTACCGCCAGGCCGGCATGCGTGCCGGCGCTGCCGGAGGCGACCACCACCGCGGCGAAATCGACCACCCCTTCGCTTTGGTGCGCGATCTCCTGCGCGCACTCGACGTAGCCCAGCGCGCCGAGCGCGTTAGAGCCGCCGACCGGCACCACGTAAGGCCGGAAGCCCTGCGCCTCCAGCCGATCGCGCAGCACGTTCAGCTGTTCAGCGGGCGCGTGCAGTGCATCAACCCGCTCAATTTCGCAGTCGAGCAGATCCAGCAGCAGGCGGTTGCCGTTGCCGAGGTAATTTTCCGCACGGGTGTCGATGGGGTTTTCCAGCAGCGCGACGCATTTCAGTCCCAGCTTCGCCGCCACCGCCGCCGTCTGGCGCACATGGTTAGACTGAATGGCGCCAGCGGTGATCAGCACGTCCGCCCCTTCCCGCAGCGCGTCCGCCGCCAGGAACTCCAGCTTGCGCAGCTTATTGCCGCCCAGCGCCAACGGGGTGATGTCGTCGCGCTTGATAAAGATGTCGCGGCCAAGGTAGTCGGAAAGACGCGGCAAATGCTCCAGCGGCGTCGGCGCCCCAATGAGTTCGAGACGAGGATATTGGATCAGATTGGACAGGGACAAAGCAGCCTCCACGCACACAGGATAAGAGCTACAGTGTTGCAGAAGATGCGGTGGGGATCTACGGTCAGTTCGTGTGATCGCGACGCAGAAAGGCCCGCCTGATGGAAAAAAGAGCGAGGCACGGATGAAAGCTCATCCGTGCCTGACGCCTAATTACGCTGCCAGCCTAAAAACTGATCGTATTTGCGCAGGGCGATGCGGTAGTTATTGTTGCCGGCATCCGGTAAATCATGTTCCAGACATTCATGCCAGCTGCAGCCGCGTAATTTTTCGGCCGGATAATTCTTTGCCGAAAGCATGTCATCCAGACGACGCAGGCGAACCACATATTCACGAATGGTGCTGTGGCTCATTTCGGTCTGTTCAAACAGATATTGTTTAAACGCCATAATGTCAAAATAATTAGGGTGGGTGTTGCAGTAAATATCGCTGCAAAACCGGCACAGCGCGGTCAGTTCATTTTGTAATTTAAGCCAGACCTGATCGTCGATCGGTTGGTCCATCCGGGAGATAGCTTCTTTATTAATGATCTGACCGCGAAAAACCAACGCCATCCTGTCGAGTATTTTTCCGCAGTGTGAACAATTGCTTTGGCTGTGTTTGTAATCTTTAAGATAACGGCTTAATGGCCTCGTTTTTAGTTTGGTTCCCATTGAGGAGACTCCCGGTTATATGTCCTCGAAAGCGAGAGCTGACGCTGTCAGCGCGCTCCCGTTAACCGGGCGCGCAGGCGTTTGATCGCCTGACTGTGCAGCTGGCTGACGCGGGACTCACCCACCTCCAACACGGCGCCAATCTCTTTCAGGTTCAGCTCTTCCTGGTAATACAGTGTCAGCACCATTTTTTCGCGTTCGGGCAACGCCTCGATCGCTTCAATGACACGTTCACGGAGATTCCCTTCCATAAGCTGGTGAAGCGGGTTGGCCTCTTCATGGCCGTCCGTCACCAGTTCCGCACTATCGCCATGTTCTTCGCGATACTCGTCATAGGAGAAAAGCTGGCTGTTATTCGTATCCAGCAGAATCTGCCGATACTCCTCCAGCGAAACATTGAGCTGTTTAGCGACTTCCTGCTCCGATGCGGCACGTCCCAATGCCTGCTCGCAATGGTGCATCGCGCTCGCCACTTCACGCGCGTTGCGGCGCACGCTGCGCGGCGCCCAGTCGCGGCTGCGCAGCTCGTCGAGCATGGCGCCGCGAATGCGCTGCACGGCATAGGTGGTGAAGGCGGTGCCCTGCAGCGCGTCATAGCGCTCCACAGCATTCAACAGTCCAATGCCGCCGGCCTGCAGTAAATCATCCAGCTCAACACTCGCGGGCAGCCGTACCTGCAGGCGTAACGCCTCATGGCGTACCAGTGGTACATATCGCTGCCACAGCGAATGTTTATCCATCACGCCATCGGCGGTATAGAGATCGTTCACTTTGACTACCCTGCGTTAGTTACGTTATCGGCATGATTATCCGATTCTGTAGGGTGATCGATTGGCGGAATAGGGATAAAAAAGACGGGTTATTTAGAAAAAGTTTGTAACCACTACCGGCGCAAGGCCGGTAAGATCACATTCTTATAATTCAAGCCGTGCGGCGTATTGCTTTCAGCTTCGCGCGCGTCGCAGGCGGCACCCGCGCCCACAGGGCGCAGACCTGGCCCTCGATGCCCTGATAAAAGGCCAGCAGTTCTTCATCAGCCTGCAGTGCCTGACGGAAGTGCACCGTGCCCCGTTCGCTGTCGATATGCAGCAGCCCGCTGATAAACAGCCGTTGTAAATCGCTGCGCAACAGTAATCCGTTATCGACGCTGTTATCGGTTAGCAGGCCTTCATCATTTTCACGCGTATCGATATGGCACGCTTCCACCCACGGCGCGGCGACATGCGCCTGTACCGTGGTGCCGGTAATGACGCAGCCGCCGTAACGCGCGTTGACCGCCGCGGCGAATTCCGCCTGGCTGGCGCGCTGCAACACTTTCGTTCTGACGCGTCGTCCCACCTGCTGACCGGCGATCACCGCGCCGGGCGTCGGCATGAGCGGTGTTTCCATCACGACCAGAAACTGCAGTATGCGCGCCTCGCTAAAGCAGGGCTGCGCCTGCGCATCGAACAGCTGCCAGTAATCGTCGTCGCCCTGCCGACGCATCAGCGTCAGACGGTAGCCCCGGCTGGTCAGCAGGTTCTGCGCCGTGGCGGAGCCGGGATCGAGCATGGCGTACACCCGGCTCTCCCCCATCACTTTCCACAACGATTTAGCGAGGTCGTTGCGCCGCAGATAAAGGAAGGTTTGCCCGTTCTGCATATAATGCTCGAAACGGCGCAGATAGTTTTTGCGCTCGTTGTCGTCCGACACGAACAGCAGATCTTCCAGCGGACTGTTTTCCGTCTGGTGGGCGAACACCGCCCGGATAACCAGCTGACGCGGACTGGTGGAAGGACTTAATAAGCCGCGCAGCGTCAGCGCCTTCTCCGCAGGATATTTCTGCCCGTAGCGGCGGCTGATTTCCTCAAAGGTCAGGTGTTCACCTGGCAACAAGTCATAATTGAAGCGCATTAACACTCCACAAAAATAAGCGGGCCAGGCCCGTTAATCACCCTGTTTTGCACTGATTATCGGCAGCGAACGCGTTTTCTGTATCCGTAACGTGAAAACTTTCTCCGGCGCCGCGTTATCCGCAATAAAGCCCCTGCTTTGCCTCTTTATTTGCGCCATTAGCCGGTCAGGGTGAGGCGTAATCTTTATTGCATTCCCTGAGAAGGCCCTACTTACTGCTACATCGAGACTCTGTATGAAAGGTATCGTACTCGCCGGCGGCACGGGCTCCCGGCTGCATCCGGTCACCTGCGGCGTATCCAAACAGCTGCTGCCGGTGTATGACAAGCCGATGATTTACTATCCGCTCTCCGTGCTGATGCTGGCGGGCATTAGAGAGATTCTGGTGATCACCACGCCTGAAGATTTGCCGGCCTTTCAACGGCTGCTGGGTGACGGCAGCTCGTTCGGCATTCAGCTGCAGTTCGCCGTGCAGCCAAAGCCGGAAGGCCTGGCGCAGGCGTTTATCATCGGCGAGGACTTTCTTGCCGGCGAAGGCTGCGCGCTGGTGCTGGGCGATAACATTTTCTTTGGTCAGAGCTTCGCCAAAAAGCTGGAAGACGTCAGCGCGCGCGACGGCGGCGCCACGATTTTCGGCTATCAGGTGATGGACCCGGAGCGCTTCGGCGTGGTGGAGTTCAATAAACAGTTCCAGGCGATCTCGCTGGAAGAGAAGCCGACGCAGCCTAAATCGAATTATGCGGTGACCGGCCTCTATTTTTATGATCAGCAGGTCTGCACGATGGCGAAGCAGGTTAAACCTTCCGCGCGCGGCGAACTGGAGATCACTACGCTGAACCAGATGTATCTGGAGGATGGGCTGCTGACGGTGGAGGTGCTGGGCCGCGGCTTCGCCTGGCTCGATACCGGCACGCACGACAGCCTGCTCGAAGCGTCGCACTTTATTCACACCATTGAGAAGCGCCAGGGTTTCAAAGTCGCCTGCCTGGAAGAGATCGCCTGGCGTAAAGGCTGGCTGAGCGGCGAGCAGCTGCGAGAACGGGCTCGCTACCTGAACAAAACGCAGTATGGCGCTTATCTCGATCAGCTGCTGGTGGAACCATGAAGGTTATCGATACGCGGATTAGTGATGTAAAAATTATTCAGCCCACCGTCTATGGCGACGCGCGCGGATTTTTCCTGGAAACCTTCGAAAAACGCCGCTACCAGCAGCTGCTGGGCATCGACGCGGAGTTTGTACAGGACAACTATTCACGCTCAGGCCGTCACGTACTGCGCGGGCTGCATTTCCAGAGGACCCAGCCGCAGGGCAAGCTGGTGCGCGTGGCGCGCGGCGAAGTGTTTGACGTCGCGGTGGATATTCGCCCCGATTCGCCCACCTTCGGCCAGTGGACCGGCGCGATCTTATCGGAAGAGAATCAGACGCAGCTTTGGATCCCGCCCGGCCTGGCGCACGGTTTTGTCGTATTGTCCGAGAGCGCCGATTTCGAATATAAATGCACCGACTATTACAACCCGCAGGATGAAGCCTGCCTGTTGTGGAACGACCCTACAATAAATATCGAGTGGCCGGTAGCTGCCCCGCAGCTGTCAGATAAAGATAAAAAAGGATTACCTCTAACGGAGCTCATGCAATGCGCATATTGTTAACCGGCGCTTACGGCCAACTGGGTCGCTGCCTGCTGGATCGTTTTCCCGCCGACTGGGTGATGCTCGCCTGCGGCTCAGCCGAGCTGGACATCACCGACCGCGCGGCGGTAGAGCGCATTGTGCGTCGCTTTCGTCCGCAGGTAATCATGAATGCCGCCGCCTATACGGCGGTCGATAAAGCGGAGATCGACCGCATCCGCGCCATGAAAATCAACGCGATTGGGCCGGAGAACCTGGCGCGCGCGGCGTGTGAAGTGGGCGCGCAGCTGATCCATATCTCTACCGACTACGTTTTCGACGGCAGCAAAACGACGCCGTACATCGAGAGCGATCTCCCCTGCCCGATTAACTTTTACGGCCTGAGCAAATGGGAAGGCGAAAAGCGCGTGCAGGCGATTCTGCCGCAGGCGATCATCATCCGCACTTCCTGGGTATTCAGCGAGTACGGCAATAACTTCGTCAAAACCATGCTACGCCTGGCGCAAACGCACGAGACGATCCGCGTGGTTAACGATCAGCGCGGCTGCCCGACCTATGCGGGCGATCTGGCGCAGGCGATGATTGCGCTGGCGGCAGAGCCTGAAGCGGCAGGCATCTATCACTACTGCGGCGATAAAGCGGTAAGCTGGTATGAGTTCGCGCAGGCGATTTTCAGCCTGCGCGGCAGCGCGCCGCAGCTGGTGCCGATCAGCAGCCAGGAATATGTCACCACCGCGCCGCGTCCGGGCAACAGCGCACTGCTCGCCTCCGCCGACAGGCAGCCGCAACGCAGCTCCAACTGGCTGAGCGCGTTGGGGATGATGAGCAGCGATTGTGATATGAGCTACGCCTGTTAATAAAAAAACCGCCTTCATTGTAAGGCGGTTTTTTCTGGCGCATTCAGTAAACGCGCGACTAGCGGGACGGAATCGTTGCATCCAGCTGCGTCAGCCATTGCTGTGCGGCAGCGGCGTCAAACAGTGAATGGGACAACACCTTCTCGCGCATCGCCAAACCACTTGCATAATTGGATGCCCTGTTTTCCAGCATTTTACGAATTGAGTATTTCCACAGGGATTTTTTATTTTTCAACCGTATAACCGGCGCGTCAATATAATATGCCTTCACGTCGCTGCAAAGAACGTTACAGCCCGTCGCAGCCACGGCCAACAGCATATAAGAACCGGAAGCAAAGTCATTCCCATCCCCTACCGCCGGGAAAAGCGCCAGCTCCAGATCTAATGCGCAAAGCGTCTGAGGCAGTTTTTCCACGTTCACCTTACGGTGATACTCTTTCGCCACCGCTCTTATCGCCTGGGGAAATTCGCCATAGACGATAATATCCATCTCATCAGCCAGCTCTTTCACTACAGGCAAAAGGAATTTCCAGTCGTTCTCCTGAATATCGTTCAAAAACAGCCCTACCCGCGGTTTTTGCTGATTCGCCTTTCTGACTGTCGTCTCTGCAAACGAAGGATGCAAAGCGTCAGCAAGGTAAATAGCGTTATTTTCAAAACCTGGCGGAATAGCGTCCGCGTGTTTATTACGCAGGATAATTTTATTTAACAGCGGCGCCGCCTGTAAAAAATGCGCGTCCTGCATAATATTCAGCGTATCGGCGACAAAAAGTAGAAACGCGGCGTCAGGCAAGTAGTGGCGGAGAATTTCCAGCTCTTGATAACAGGCCAGGCAGGCATTATCCAGGATAACTACCTGCGGCTTTTCCCGCAAAATTGCGATGAGATCCAGCCGCGGCGTAAAGAGCGTCAGGTTGATCTCTCCTGCATGCTCAAGCATCCGCAGATTACAAATAAACTGCGCGGCAGCAGCTTTTTCCGGCCTGGCGAACAGGCAGGCCAGGCTGCGCGTCTGGCCTTTTTTCCGGCTATGCGTGACGCCAGCAATGATCTCTGCTTCAGTATGGCGATAGACATGCTCGGAAAGGCTAAGATGCGGATGGTAAGCCGGATCGTCAGCGATAGCGTTTAACCAGCGTGCGTAAAGAATATGTCTGTCATGGTCAGAGACATGCAGCGATGACGGATTTTCCCGCTGAATGCGCGCTACGGCAAACGGCGTCATAATATTTTTCAGCCCGGCGGCGCCCAGCTGTAGGCACAGATCGTTGATGGATTCCTGAAAAGCATCGAATGATTCATCCACGCCGCCTAACGCGATCAGCCGCTCTCTTTTGATCATCAGCATTTCGCCTGAAAGCGTGCTGAAAGCATGAACCAGATTAAACCGGTGGCAATAGCCCTGCGCCCCAACCGGCTCATTAAATCCGACAGGAAAGGCGCTGTGGTGAAAGCCCATGATCATACCGGCTGAATAGATTTTTCCGCTGCTTTTGATCAGCTTGCCGGAGACGGCGCCGACATCCGACCGGAAGAGATGATCGATCAGCGTCCCAACCCAGTGCGGTTGTTCGAAACAGAGCTGCGGATCGAGCTTTAACATCACATCGCCTGTGGCGATCGCGACGGCTTGATTAAACAGGAAAGCATCCTTTTGCGGATCCTGCGCGCTCAACACCCGAAACCGCGTCGGATCTAATTCGCTCAGCCCCTGAAACCAGGCTTCCAACACCGGCGAACGACAGCCGTTATTGATAATGATAAGTTCATAATCGTAATCCGGCACGGTTTGAATAAAGCTGGTGACGCACTGCTGCAACGTATCAAGGTCATCATCGGCAATAATGACGGCTGAAATTTTAGCCGTGACGTTACGATGATATTTGGCACGGTAGTAGGTGGAGTATTCAAGCCCAATCTCGGCGTGCTGATAACCCAGCCTGTTCAGCATCTTCTTCAAACGCGCTGCATCAGCATGATGATGCAAAACGATATTGCTCTTAACAACAAACAGCGGCTCAGGAAAATGCCGGATGGTTTCTGTCCGCCGGGTTTCAACCAGGCAGGCGATCAGCGCCAGATCGGGATTGCTAAAGGTCAGTTCCGCCTCATCCAACACCTGCTGTACAAAGGCGGTTTTATAGATCCAGTTACGCCCGCTTATCGCCGGGAGGCTGATAAACATATCCAGATCAAATGTCGGTAGCAGAGCGGCTTCGAGGCTTCCCGCTTTATCTTCAAAGAGCTTATCGCTATAAACCGCATAGCTCTGCTCACAGCCGGAGAGAAAGCGCATCAGCCAGGGATAGCTGTTCTGCGAAATTTTCTCTCCCGCCTGCATAAAAGTAAGCCATTCGGCATCCGCCCCGACCATCAGCTGACGCAGCTGCGCGTCGAAGCTGCGCTCCTCATCCAGTTGCAGGCAGCGCACGTCCTGGCGCGAGACGGGAACCGTCGCGATAACCGCAACGCGGATGAGCCGCTCGCCATACGGCTTCAGAGCGGCCAGCGACGTCAGCGTATCATCCAATTGAGCGGCGTTAAGCTCATTAGCGAGAATAATAAACAGCAGCGCTGCGCCGTCGCCGTGCGCCGGGTTGATATCAGCCGGAGGCTGATGAATCAGGCGCGCGAAATCAAGGCGTTCGGCAGCCGAGACGCTCTCCAGCCGCTGTGCCGCCTGCTGCGTTTTGGCGAAGAAGACACCCAGCTGCTGATAGAATTTATCTTCATACTTTTGCAGCTGCTCTTTTACCTTATAAATATCCTGTCTGACGGCGTCGAGAGAAGCCTCATCGTCAGACCAGCTGACGCCAGCATTGCCCATATCCGCCAACGACGCCGCTGAAATCGCCAGTTTTTCATAGCCCGGCGCAACCATCGCCACGACCGGCGTGCCGCACAGCGCCGCAAGGTTGCAGGTGCCGGACCATTCATAGGTGTACATCACCGACGCGCCTTTCAGGATCTCCGCCAGCTCATGGAGCGGCAGCGGTTTCTGCACGGAGATGATTTTTATATCGGCTGGCAGCCTGGAGAAATCGACGCAGGCTTCCGGCACGCGGTTGAGATAGAGAAGTTTGCTGGTCTTTTCCCGCCCGTCGTCGAAAAAGATGCTCATATCCGGCCCGACCAGCGTGAGAAAATCGGGGTTGGGTTCTTTGACGATCAGCTGCGAGCTGTACCAGAAAAAGAGATCGTCGACGCCCTCTTCCATCAGCGTACCGTTCAGCAAGCCTTCATGGTTGAGCATATAGCGCACGCAAACTTTCGCATTCAGCGGATTGCCGACGACGATCTCCGGGTAGACGGCGATAGCGACCTTATGGTTGACGGTATGCTCATGCATTTTTTCCATCGTCAGCACCGGCGTCTGCCAGTCCGGGTTGAACTTGCTGCACCCGACCATCCAGGCTTCGCCACCTTGTAAATTAATGCGGTGACAAAGTTTATGTAAAACCTGAATGCCGCCTGAGGACTCGCGGTAATCGGGCGACATAATATAGTAGGGATGGTTCAGCATGTTTTTCTCGTCAGTTGAATTATCCACGTTTTCAGCCCCTTACTTCGGCAGCCATGCTGAACGCCACTCATCGAGTCCGCTCTCTCTCAGATACCATTTTTGATGAATTTCATTACGCAGCAAATCCCCTCGTTTTTCTAGCCAGTTTTTTTCATTTATATGCTCCTGGATAGCAGAAACCCAATCTTTAAATTTGTTACTAACAAGCGTAACAGGCAAGCCGCAGCGGTATGGTTCGATATCAGTAGCGATAATCGGCACTCCACAAGTCCCTATTTCAAGCAACCTTAAATTGCTTTTACACTCATTAAAAAAGTTAATTTCAAGCGGTACCAGCGCCAGATCTAAATTTAAACTAGCTAATTTTTCGGGATATAAATCAAATGGAACACCCGGATGATACTCACAATGAACACCATCAGGCTTCATACCCATAAAAACCCATTCCACTTCATTTTGGAAGTGTTTAATAATGGGTTTTAAAATATCCAGGTCCCCTCGATGACTATTTCCACCAGCCCAGCCAACACGAATTTTTTTCCCTGTCAGCTTTTCGCTTTTTAGGTGCCCCCACTGATGCTCAGCTAAACGGTTATGGGCAACTCGTATATCATCATGATATGAACTATAAGCTTCAGCTAATGTATTTGTTGATACAACAACCCAATCAACACTTTCCATTACACGCCTAAAGTTCTTAATCAGATTTTTAGGCAGTCTGCTTTTTAAGTCATTTTTAACAGGCAAGTTAATTAAAAAATCGTCATACTCTACGATTATTTTAGCGGAACAGACTTTTCTGTACTCGCTAATTAATTCTGGAATAGCAGGACCTGTCACCAATTCCATTAAAATCACATCTGGCTGTAATTGTGCAACTTCTAACGTTTCGGCAATACCATAGTTTAGACCACCCTCAATTTGTGAGTGTGCCTCGAGCGCTTTAAAAGGTTGTATTATCCTATGGTTTCCACAGCCAAACCAGTTGATATGGTTAGCTAATACAACAGGATATGGTCTTCCCGGCAATGCCGCCTGAGTCCGCGCAGTTCTTGGCGACAGCGTGAAAAGCTTCCCTGATTTAGACATATGAGGATGATAAGAACTATCAGAAAATAGCTTCTCTCCCCATAGGCTTTTTAGATTTTCAATATCTTCCTTGTCTGGACAAGCTTTTACTTTAAATTTTTTGTCAAACAGGCGCGAACCCCCACCCATATGTTTTACACGTGCATATGGCGTCCATATATGGAGATACCCTTGCTGTGTTAACTTCAAAGCAAGATCGACATCTCCATAATAGAACTTAAATACATCGTCAGAAAATCCACCAACTTCATCAAAGACATTTTTACGGATCATAAGACATGAAGAGGATAGCGCTGACACATTCCGAACATTATTCAAATAAAAGAGATAACCCGGTTCCGCACTATTGTATCCATCAAAAACATTTTCAACGCCATCGTTAACGCCGAGTATAAATCCGCCGTGTTGGATTCGCCCGTCATAATACTCCAGACGGGGACCTACTAATCCTACTTCTGGACGCATAACCTGCTGTAACAAAACGTCCAGCCACTGAGATTGAATAATTTCTGTATCATTATCTAAAAAAAGCAAAATTTCGCCTTTAGCCTCACGAGATGCCTGATTAGCTATTAACGAAAAATTAAATTCAGCATTCATACGTAACGCACTGATATTACTAAATATTCCCGCCTCTACTTTTTCCAGGAAAAATAGCATATCCTTGTCCACTGAACCATTG
>NZ_JANION010000205.1:0-17524 GCF_024610815.1 Mixta sp. | reverse complement strand
ATGCGTAATAGATTGATTACTATTTTAAAGAAATGAAAACGGTTTAGCGGGTAAAACCGAAACCATTAAAGCTGAATTCAGTTTTAGCGGCTTAGGTTTTACCTGTTTGACTACGGCGGGAGACAAGGGCGGGCACTGTTTCAGCCCAGAGAAATCCATGCACCACTGCGGACAATGGTCGAAGCCGAATATCATCCCTCTCCAACTCAGAGAGTCGGTGTAACAGGCCGGGGTTAACGTCGTTACAGGATATTTAACGTCAGCCAGCCGTCCGGCAAGCTTTCCCTTGCCGGACGGCGCCTCAGGACTGCCGTAGCTGCAAATCGAGCGGCGTTTTGCTTGGCTCGCCGCCGATTTCACGCGCCAGCTTCGGCACCAGATAACCGGAAACCAGCGGCAGCAGCTGGCGCATAATCGCTCGCGCTTCTTCATCGGAGACGTAAAAGTGCGCGGCCCCTTGCACCTTATCCAGCACGTGCAGGTAGTAGGGGAGAATACCGGCGTCAAACAGCGCGTTGCTGAGCTCGGCCAGCGCAGGCGCATTATCATTCACGCCGCGCAGCAGCACGCTCTGGTTCAGCATCGTGACGCCTGCGCGCTTCAGCATCGCTACGCCGTGACGCAGCGCCAGGTCGATCTCCTGCGCATGATTGATATGGGTCACCATCAGCACCTGTAACCGCGAATTGCCGAGGCGCTGGCAGAGCGTTTCGGTGATGCGCGCCGGGATCACCACCGGCAGGCGGCTGTGGATACGCAGGCGCTTCAGGTGCGGGATCGCCTCCAGCTCGCCGATCAGCCAGTCGAGCTCATGATCTTTCGCCATCAGCGGATCGCCGCCGGAAAAAATGATCTCATCCAGCTCGCGGTGTTCGCGAATATAGTCCAGCGCTCGCTGCCAGTTGCGCTTGTTGCCCTGGTTATCCTGATAGGGGAAATGACGGCGGAAACAGTAGCGGCAGTTGACCGCACAGCCGCCTTTGACCAGCAGCAGCGCGCGGTTTTTATATTTATGCAGCAGGCCTGGCACGACGCTGTTTTGCTCATCCAGCGGATCGGCGCTGTAACCCGGCGCGTCGATAAACTCCTGACGATCGGTGATCACCTGCAGCAGCAGCGGATCGCGCGGATCGCCTTTTTTCATGCGCTGGGCGAACGCGCGCGGCACGCGCAGGGCGAAAAGCTTGCGCGCAGGCTCGCCAGCGGCCAGCTCAGCATGCTGTTCCAGCGCTAAAAACCGCAGTAATTCATGGGGTTCAGTGATGACGTCTGCAAGTTGTTGCAACCAATCTTCTCTGGATGGGGTATTTAGGGTTACAATGTGTGCCATTTTTTTGGCTAAGTACCAGTATTAAATTGTAGAGGGCCTTTATGGCGACTTATTCTAGCAACGATTTTCGCAACGGTCTCAAAATCATGTTCGAAGGCGAACCTTACGCCATCGAAGCCAGCGAGTTTGTAAAACCGGGCAAAGGACAGGCGTTCGCACGCGTTAAGATGCGTCGTCTGCTGACCGGCAAACTGATCGAAAAAACCTTTAAATCCACCGATTCCGCCGAAGGCGCAGACGTTGTGGATATGAACCTGACTTACCTCTACAACGACGGTGAGTTCTGGCACTTCATGAATAATGAAACCTTCGAGCAGCTGGCCGCTGATTCGAAAGCCGTTGGCGACAACGCGAAATGGCTGCTGGATCAGGCTGAGTGCATCGTCACGCTGTGGAACGGCAGCCCGATCGCCGTCACGCCGCCGAACTTCGTTGAGCTGGAAATCGTTGATACCGATCCGGGTCTGAAAGGCGATACGGCGGGCACCGGCGGCAAACCGGCGACGCTGTCTACCGGCGCAGTGGTTAAAGTGCCGTTGTTCGTGCAGATCGGCGAAGTGATCAAAGTTGACACCCGCTCTGGCGAATATGTCTCTCGCGTAAAATAAGCAGCAATCAGGCGCATCTTCTGGGTGCGCTTTTTTACTGAGAACATTGAAATAATGAAGCGCATCGTAAAATTCATCGCTGTCGCGTTGCTGACGACCATGGCGCTCAGCGCCTGCAACACTTTTCGCGGCTTTGGTGAAGATGTTTCACACCTGGGCGGCGCCATCTCCCGCGCAGCAAACTGATTTATCTTCCTTTCTGAAAGAACGCCATTTCCTGATGTTACGACGAGCAAGCTGTTAATTTAGGGCTATGCTTTAGTTGCTGTACTTTCAACTGCAACCAAAAAGGAAATGGCTATGTCAAAGAAAAGTATTGTCGCAATTTTTTCCGCTTTGATTCTTTCTACTCTGCTGTCTGCCTGCAACACCACGCGCGGCGTAGGCGAGGACGTTGAAGCGGGCGGTCAGGCGATTCAACGCGGCGCGCAATAATATGTACGGTGCGGAACCTGCGTTCCGTACCGACATTTTTACCTTTCCGCATTAGTTCCCAGCCTGCTGCGGCGTTGCGCCGTCCTGTTTCACCCAAATCAATTTATCAACCGGGAAACCGGCCTGACGCGCCTGTTCCGTCAGCTTTTGTTTGACCGATTCATCCAGCTGCGGCGTGCGCGACAGAATCCAAAGGTAATCGTGGTTCGGCCCGCAGATCAGCGCGTAGCGATAATCGCTGTCGAGCGCGATCACGTTATAGCCGCCGTAGAAAGGCCCAAAGAATGAAACTTTCAGCGCTGCGCGCTGCGGCGAGCCGGTAAAGTAAGCTTTGCCGATGCTCTCTTTCCAGCGCTGCTTCTGCGCGTCGTAGCCGCGGTTAACCACTTTCAGCCCGCCGTCATCGCGCTTGCTGTAGGTTGCGGTGACATGATCGAGACCGCGCTCAAAGCGGTGGTTCAGTCG
Source organism: Mixta sp. (assembly GCF_024610815.1). Classification (NCBI taxonomy): domain Bacteria; kingdom Pseudomonadati; phylum Pseudomonadota; class Gammaproteobacteria; order Enterobacterales; family Erwiniaceae; genus Mixta; species Mixta sp. The sequence continues at coordinate 14,686 of NZ_JANION010000205.1, read as the reverse complement.
GGCAATTTCGTACCACTGGCCGAGATAGCGATCGGCGTCAAAGTTTTCCACCACCGTGACATTTTTCGGCGGCGTCGTGCTGCAGGCCACCGAGAGCAGGGCGCCCACGCTGGCGATAAAGGTTTTCCATAGTGACATAATGCTTTCCTGATAAGTTTTAACAGCTTAAGTATAGGACGAGAAAACCGGCCTGTGTTGGCGGGAGGCAGAAACCTGCTTAGCCGCGCAAAGCCTTGCCGGGCCTGACGTCAGTGATTGTAAAGGCGCTAAAGCTGGTTAGCGCTGCGCCGATAACCTTCCTACTCAGACTCCAGTCAATGAAGAAATACTTATCATGGCGACCATTTATACCAATCTGTTATCAGCCAACGTGCTGAAAAATCAGGCAAAGGACGCCCCATCGCTGAGCCAGACCATTGCACGTCTCTCATCCGGTTTGCGCATTAACAGCGCGAAAGATGACGCCGCCGGTCAGGCGATTTCCAACCGTATGACCGCTAATATCGGCGCCGACACGGTGATTGCCCGTGGCCTGGATGACGGCATCAGCCTGTCGGAAACCGCTGACGGCGGGCTGGATACCATTTCAAATCTGCTGATCCGTGGTAAGGAGCTGGCGATCCGTTCGGTGAACGACGCCTTATCGGACAGTGACCGCCAAAGCCTCCAGGATGAATTCCAGCAGATTAGCGAGACTATCGATCAGATTGCCGGCACGACCGAAATTTTCGGTAAATATCCGCTGGCGTCTGCCGTGCCGGAACTGCCGGTAAAGCTGGGAAACGTCTCGCCGGCCACCAGCAAATTTCCGGTGCCGGGCAACAATTACGGTTTTAGTTCCGGCGTTGTCTCGATGGCCTATATTCCGGCGGGCGCCACTAACGTGGTCATGCGCATCGATTCCTATTCTTATGACGACGATATTCAGATCTTTACCCGTGACGGTAAACATCTGGTCGGCACGCCGCTGCAGGGCAGCGATCCCGATTCGACCTGGGTAAGTAAAGGCATAACGAGCGCCGCGCAGGCCAACAGCAGCGTCCTGACCGAGGCGAACGGCTTTCTGCCGGGCGCCAGCTATGATGATTCGCAGCTGGTGCAGGGCGGCAGCACCTATGACGTGAACGGCAGCGCGACGCAAAACTATAACGGCATGTCCATCACCTACAGCGGCGACGGCGACCGTTATGAAGACGCCAGCACCGGCGGGTTTAACGACGGCAGCGTCGCCAGCGCCAATACGCAGGAGCGTGTGACGATCAATAACGTCACCGAGGATCTGGTGGTGATCGTGGTAGGCAATGGTTCATTCGGCGCGCGTATGACCTGGGGGAATATGCCAACGCCAACCTATACGCCTGATGACGCGAAGGCGAGTAGCCCGATGCAGGTGGTAACCAGCGCTAACTTTGGCGATACGCTGCAGGTGAAAACGATTGAGCCGACGCCTTCCGACAGCGCCTCATTAGGGCTGGCGGCGAGCCGCCTCAACCCAAAAGAGGAAGCGGAAAAAGCGCTGGGCGCGCTGGATAAGGCGCTGCAAACCGTCAGCGGCTACCGTGGCGAGTATGGCAGCACCATTAACAGCCTGGAATCGACAAAAGCGTCGCTGTCGCAGCAGACTGTCGCCACTACGGCGGCGCGCAGCCGCATTATGGACGCGGATTATGCGCTGGAAGCCTCTAACCTGACGAAGCAGCAGATCCTGCAGCAGGCCAGTAATGCGGTGCTGGTGCAGGCGAACCAGCAGCCGCAGTTGATGCTCTCTTTGCTGAAAGGCTAAGCTAGAGCGTGACGACGCCTATGGCCGCGATGACCGTCAGAATAACGGCGGCGCCGTAAAACCACCATTTGCTGGCGGGAATCGCCAACTTAAGATCGTGCGCGCCATGATGCAGACGATGCAGCGCGCACCACACCGGCAGAACAATCGTCAGCAAAATCACCCCACGCCCGATTAACGTCGAGGCAAAAGCCAGAATACGTTCGTAGCTGAACGCGTCGGCGGGCCACCAGCTCAGCGGCAGCAGCACGCCGACCAACAGCACCGCCACCGGCGAAAACAGCGCCGCCCACATGCCGCCTGCGCCAAACAGCCCCCAAAACAGCGGTTCATCCGATCGTTGTGGTTGTTGCATTCTTTCCTCCTCAGGCTTGTAGCGCCAGCCACAGCGAACCGAACGTCGCCAGCAGCATCACGATCCACAGAGCGATAATGATGGGCTGCGGCTTCAGCTTTTCCCCTTTCACCATCACGATGGCGGCCTTCGGCGCCAGTTCAAACCAGGTTTTACTGTGCAGCAGCGCCGCCGCCAGCGTGACCAGGTTTAATAACAGCACTATCGGATGGCGCAGGAAGCTGATAAAGGCGTCCCACTGATCCGCGCCGCCTTTGAGCGCATAAAGCGCAAAAATCAGCTCCAGGCTGAACCACAGCGCCGGCAGCGCCGTGCCTTCACGCAGCATATAAAAGCGGTAAAAAGCCAGATGACGCCACCAGCCTGCGTTAACCGGTGGCGACCAGGGTTTGCGTTTACTTATCATCAAAAGCTCCTTAGTGCGGTTTCAGCCGGGCGAGAAGGTAATCCTTCGCGCTCGCCACTTTGCCCTGTTGGATTGCCGCGGCCGGATCGACATGCTTCGGGCAGACCTCTGAACAGAAGCCGACGAAGGTGCAGGGCCAGACGCCGTTGTCGCCGTTTAACAGCGGCATGCGTTCCGCTTTGCCGCGATCGCGGCTGTCGAGGTTGTAGCGATGGGCCAGGGCGATGGCGGCCGGACCGATAAACGCCGGGTTCAGGCCAAACTGCGGGCAGGCGGCATAGCAGAGGCCGCAGTTAATGCAGCCAGCGAACTGGTGATAGCGCGCCATCTGCGTCGGGGTTTGCGGATTCGCGCCCTGCGCCGGCACGCGCGGATTGCCGATAATATAAGGCTTGATCGCCTCCAGGCTTTCAATAAAGCGGCTCATATCCACCACCAGATCCCGCTCCACCGGAAAGTTCGCCAGCGGCGCGATGCGCAGGCCGTCGGGATAATCGCGCAGGAAGGTTTTACAGGCGAGTTTGGGGATGCCGTTAACCATCACGCCGCAGGAGCCGCAAATCGCCATGCGACACGACCAGCGCCAGGCAAGATCGTGGGCGAGGTTATCTTTGATATAACCCAGCGCATCCAGCAGCGACGTCTGTTCATCCCATGGCACCGGGAACAGTTCATCATGCGGGGCGCTGTCTCTCTCCGGGTTATAGCGTTGCAGCGTAAGGATAAGGGTCGAAGATTTATTCATGGAACGCCTCCTGAGCTGACGCAGCCTCCGCCTCTGCGCCATAGAGCCGCTGCGCCGGCGGCAGACGAGTGATCTTCACCGGCGAAGTTTCGATGCGCGGCGCGCCGTCGGGAGTGAAGAACGTCAGGGTGTGATGAAGATAATGCGTATCGTCGCGCTGTCGACAGCCTTCATCCAGCCGCTGATGCGCGCCGCGCGACTCTTTGCGGTGCAGGGCGGCGTGCGCCATGCATTCGGCCACGTTCAGGCTGTGTTCCAGTTCCAGGCTGTAGAGCAGCTCGGTATTGAAAACGCTGCTGCTGTCGCTGATGTGCAGTCGCTGAAAACGTTGCTTCAGCGACGCCAGCGTATCGATGGTTTGCTGCATCAGTTCCGGGGTGCGATAAATCCCGCAGCCTTCTTCCATGCTGCGGCCCATCTCGTCACGCAGCGTTGACCAGCGCTCGTCCCCCGGTTGGTTGATGCGCGCCAGCAGACGTTGTTCGATATCCTGCGCCTGCGCCTGCAGCGCGCGCTCGTTGCCGGGGCGGCTTGCCAGCGCCCGCTCCGCCGCCTGTTCGCCAGCGAGACGGCCGAACACCACCAGCTCCGCCAGCGAGTTCGATCCCAGACGATTGGCGCCGTGCAGACCGATAGAGGCGCACTCGCCGGCGGCGAACAGCCCCTGAATGCGCGTTTCGCCGCGCGCGTCGGTTTCGATGCCGCCCATCGTGTAGTGCGCGGTAGGGCGCACCGGAATGGGATCGGTAACCGGATCGACGCCGACATAGGCCTTGCTCAGCTCGCAGATAAAAGGCAGCCGTTCATGCAGCTTTTTCGCGCCGAGATGCCGCAAATCGAGATGAACCACGTCGCCGCGCGGCGTGGCGATGGTGCGTCCGGCGCGCCATTCGTGCCAGAACGCCTGCGAAACTTTGTCGCGCGGGCCCAGTTCCATATATTTGTTTTTCGGCGATCCGGGCGGCGTTTCCGGGCCAAGCCCGTAATCTTGCAGATAGCGATAGCCATCCTTATTCACCAGAATGCCTCCTTCGCCCCGACAGCCTTCCGTCATCAGAATGCCGGAGCCGGGCAGACCGGTCGGGTGGTACTGCACGAATTCCATATCGCGCAGCGGAACGCCGTGGCGCAGCGCCATGCCCATGCCGTCGCCGGTGACGATGCTGCCGTTGGTATTATAGCGGTAGACGCGACCGGCGCCGCCGGTCGCCAGCACCACGGCGCCCGCGCGCAGCGTCACCAGCGTGCCCTCCATCATATTCAGCGCCACCAGTCCGCCGACGCGGCCGTCGTCTACCAGCAGATCCAGTACAAAATGCTCGTCAAAGCGGCGTATTTGCGGGTACTTCAACGAGGTTTGAAACAGCGTGTGCAGCATATGGAAGCCGGTTTTATCAGCGGCGAACCAGGTGCGCTCAATCTTCATGCCGCCGAAGCGGCGCACGTTGATGCTGCCGTCCGCCTTACGACTCCACGGGCAGCCCCACTGTTCCAGCTGAATCATTTCTTCCGGGCAGTGGCGCACAAAGTAGTCCACCACATCTTGCTCGCACAGCCAGTCGCCGCCAGCGACGGTGTCGTGAAAGTGAGCGTCGAAACTGTCATGTTGTTGGGTAACGGCGGCGGAACCGCCTTCGGCAGCTACGGTGTGGCTGCGCATGGGATAGACTTTTGACACAAGGGCGATGGATAACGCTGGATGGGCTTCAGCGGCGGCGATAGCCGCCCGCAGACCGGCGCCGCCTGCGCCGACAATCACTAAATCGGCCTGTATGCTTTGCACTTAAACCTCCCTGCGAACGCGAAGTAACTCTTTAGAGTTAGCCAGTGTAGGGCAGGGCGCATCAGCCGATTTTGATATGTTCGATGTTTTAAACCGATAAAAGCGATGTCATTAAACGACACCGATAAGGCGCCTTCTGCCGCCGTACAAGCGGGCAGAAGGCGAACATGCCTCAGGCGGCCTCGTTGACTTTAAATACCCGCATCGCCTGTGCCAGCTGAGCGGCCTGCTCCTGCATCGCCTGCGCCGCCGCCGCCGACTGATTAACCAGCGCGGCGTTCTGTTGAGTCACCTGATCCATCTGGGTGATGGCGGCGTTAATCTCATCAATACCCGTGCTTTGCTCGGTACTGGCGATGGAGATCTCACCCATGATTTCCGTCACGCTTTTCACGCTGGTCAGCACTTCATTCATGGTGCTGCCTGCGTTCGCCACCTGTTTGCCGCCTTCATCGACTTTATTGACGGAATCTTCGATCAGCTGCGCGATCTCTTTGGCCGCAGAAGCGGAACGCTGGGCCAGGCTGCGCACTTCCGATGCGACCACCGCGAAGCCGCGTCCCTGTTCGCCAGCGCGCGCCGCCTCGACCGCCGCGTTCAACGCCAGAATATTGGTCTGGAAGGCGATGCCGTCGATCACGCTGATAATATCGACGATTTTGCGCGACGAGCTGCTGATGGTCTCCATCGTATTGACCACCTGTTTCACCGCATTGCCGCTCTGCACCGCGACTTTTGACGCCAGCTCTGCCAGCTGGTTAGCCTGACGAGCGTTATCGGCGTTTTGCTTAACGGTAGAGGTCATTTGCTCCATCGCGGAGGCGGTCTCTTCCAGTGAGCTGGCCTGCTGCTCGGTACGCGAGGAGAGATCCATATTGCCGGCGGAGATTTCGCTGGAGGCGTGAGCGATCATATCGGTGCCGGCGCGCACTTCGGTGACGATTTTCAGCAGATTGTCATTCATCGTTTTCAGCGCCTGCATCAGCTGGCCCGTTTCATCCGATGAACTGACCTTGATAACCGTACGCAGATCGCCGGATGCCACGTTTTCCGCAATGCTGACGGCGGCGCGCAGCGGCTGCACAATCGAACGGGTCAGGAAATAGCCAAGGATTACCGCAGCGGCAATCGCCAGCGCGGAGAAAATCAGCGTGATGTTGATGGCCGTCGTCGCATCCGCCACCGCATGCGCGCCTTCTCCCTGTAGCTGCTGGGATTGGGAATCCGCGAACTTCTCCACGATATTCAGGAAGGCGTTTTGCGCCGGGGTCATTTTGCGCAGCGCATAGTCGGCTGCGGCGTCGATGTTGCCCTCACGAATCAGCGCAAGCAGCTGCTGGCTGGCTGCGGCAAAATCCTGCGCCGCCGCTTTTACCGCCTTAATTTTTTTCTGGCCGACAGCGGTCGTTTGCAGTCGGGCGATTTTTTCAATCGCTTCATTGGTTTGCTGCGTTGCCTGCTCAAGCTGACCAAAGCGCTTTTGATTCATTTCGGGACGAGGCGTATCAATCACCATGCCGCGCAGATATTTAATCTGATCGTTAACGCCGTCGCGCACGTCAAACGCCAGCCTGACTTTGATGTAGCGATCGTTAACGATATTTCCTACCGCAGTGTTGATATTACTTATCTTAATGACTGCTGTGACGCTCACAATAATAAGCAGCAGTATAACTAAACTAAAAGCTGCACCGAGTCGAAAGCCAACTTTCATATTCTTCACTGATAACATTATCCGTATCCCTTTGCCTGAACCAGAACAATACAATTGTCTATAAATATTATTCATCCCAGCGCAATATCCTGGGAATGTCGGGGCTTTACTTTTTCGTTAGCGGCTGATGCTATTTTCTTAGCAACAGAACGGCTTACGACGCCGCTTTCGCTGGCATGAGAAACCAGGCCAGTTTTCGCGCAACGCGTTTTGCACCATCGGCAGCGACCGGGAAAACTTGATAAAACATTCATTAAAAATCCCTGTGCTACCTGCGATGGATAAGAGGAGGCATCAGCGAAGCCGGGGTCTCGCTACGGCAAAATCGGCGGTTTTATCAGCGGAGATTTGTCTGCCGGCGAGGTTACGAGTAGACTGCATCCCCCTGTTTGACTGAGGAGTAAACCCAATGAGCGAAACGGCAAGCTGGCAGCCGAGCGCACCCATCTCTAACCTGTTGAAACGCGCGAAGATTCTGGCGGAGATTCGTCGTTTCTTCGCCGATCGCGGCGTACTGGAGGTGGAAACCCCGGCGATGAGTCAGGCTACGGTAACCGATGTTCATCTGGTGACCTTCCAGACGCGCTTTGTCGGCCCCGGCGCTTCGCAGGGTTTGGATTTATGGCTGATGACCAGCCCGGAATATCATATGAAACGCCTGCTGGCGGCGGGCAGCGGACCGATCTATCAGATGGGTCGCAGCTTCCGCAATGAAGAGGCGGGGCGTCACCATAACCCGGAATTCACCATGCTGGAGTGGTATCGTCCGCACTACGATATGTATCGCCTGATGAATGAGGTGGACGATCTGTTGCAGCAGGTACTGGAGTGCCAGCCAGCGGAATCCCTCTCTTATCAGCAGGCGTTTATTCGCCACCTGGAAGTGGACCCGCTTTCCGCTGACAAAGCGCAGCTGCGCGACGTGGCGGAGAAGCTGGGCGTGGGCGATCTGGCCAACGCGGAAGAAGATCGTGATACGCTGTTGCAGCTGCTGTTTATGCTGGGCGTGGAGCCGAAGATCGGCCAGGAGAAACCGGCCTTTATTTACCACTTCCCGGCGACGCAGGCGGCGCTGGCTGAGATCAGCACCGAAGATCACCGCGTGGCGGAGCGCTTTGAAGTTTACTTTAAAGGCATTGAACTGGCGAACGGCTTCCGCGAGCTGACCGACGCGCGCGAACAGCGTCAGCGCTTTGAGCAGGATAACCGCCGCCGCGCCGCGCGCGGGCTGCCGCAGCAGCCGATCGACACCAACCTGCTCGCCGCGCTGGAACACGGCATGCCTGCCTGCTCCGGCGTCGCGCTGGGCGTGGATCGTCTGATTATGCTGGCGTTAAAGGCGGAGTCTCTTAGCGAGGTAATCGCCTTTCCGGTCGATCGCTGCTAACGCGATGCGATCGCCTTTGCAGGCGATCGCCGCGCTCTGTCTGAGGCGCCCCGTCGCGCTGTGCCGTCGGCGCGCGTTGTCGTTTTATCTCCCTAAAGTCCGCCTGACTTAAAGGTGCGCGTGGTCGGCGCGCCGTTGCTGGCGGGCGTCCGTTTCGCCGCGGTCTCCATACGCACCTGGAACGGCGGGAACGGCATTTCAATATTATGTTCGCGGAAGCCTTGCAGAATGAGCTGGTGCAGCTCGTGACGCAGCGGCATACGATGACCCATCTCCGCAGCGTGAATGCGCAGCTCGAACAGCTGAATGCCCTGCTGCAAATCGACCAGGAACACTTCCGGCGGCGGAGTATCCAGCACATAGCTACAGCGTTCGCAGGCGTGGCGCAGCAGCGCGGTCACCTGCTCGCTGTCGACGCCAGCCGGCGCAGGCACGGTCAGCACCACGCGCGTCACGGAGTCGGAGAGCGACCAGTTCACGAACTGCTCGGTGATAAACGCCTTGTTCGGCACGATGATTTCTTTGCGATCCCAGTCGGTGATGGTGGTGGCGCGCGTATTGATGCGCGTAATGCTGCCGGTCAGATCGCGAATGGTGACCGTATCGCCGATACGGATCGGCTTCTCAAACAGAATGATCAGGCCAGAGATAAAGTTGGCGAAAATCTCCTGGAGACCAAATCCCAGCCCCACGCCGAGCGCCGCCACCAGCCATTGCAGTTTCGACCATTCGATGCCGATCATCGAGAAACCCATCAGGCCGCCAATCAGCAGCAGCAGATATTTGGTCAGGGTCGTAATGGCGTAGCCGGTGCCGGGCGTCAGGCTGAGATGCTGCAACAGCGCCAGCTCCAGCAGGGCGGGCATATTGCGCACCAGCTGGGTGGTGATAAAGAAGATCAGGATAGCGATCAGCACCGAGCCAAGGGTAATCGGATGCAGGCTTTCCACGCCCTGCACCGTACTGCTGGCATTCCACAGCTTGATATTCTCCAGAAAGGCGAAGGCGGAATGAATTTCCGACCACAGCACAATCACCGAGAGCAGGGCGATCAGCGTCAGAATCGAGCGCACCAGGCGCAGCGACTGCGCGCTGATGGCGTCAAGATCGATCACCGGCTCCTCGACATCCACGCCGTCCGCCGTCTGCGCGGCCGATTCTTCTTCGCCGCGCGCGCGATGCGCCAGCATATCGGCGCGACGCTGACGTGCGCGATCGAAGGCGATGCGGCGGCGCTGGATCAGCATCCAGCGGCGAATAATGTGATAAATCACCAGCAGCAGGAACCAGATGGCGACCGAGGTCTCCAGACGCGCCAGCAGCGCCTGCGCGGTCGCCAGGTAGCCGGTGCAGGAGGCGAGCGCCGCCGCCAGAGGAATACAGATCATCACATTCCACAGGATGCGGTTGATCACGTTGTCGCCGCTGCCTTCATTATCGAGATAAAGCGGGATGCCGGCGCGCTTCAGGCTGACGGTCACCAGGCTCAGCGCGCCGCAGATCAGAATAAAGCAGAGCCGTCCCAGGGTAGCGGAAAACTGTCGATCCTCCAGGTTGGCGAAGGTGATGAGTAGCATAATCAGCGGCACGATAAAGCCGATGGAGAGCGAGTAGTAGCGCATGGCGCGCGCCACTCGCAGCTGCGGCCAGCGGAAGTGAATCACAAACAGCCCGTTGGGTCGGGCGAAGGCGGCGCTGATCATAAACACCCAGAGCAGCGGCAGCGTGGCGGTCACGCCGTCGCCGATCGCCACCGCGACCGGGTAAGGCCAGGCGTGCTGCAACCCAAAGCCGAGCGCCCCCCACAACACCGGCAAGGGCAGGGCGACCAGAATCGACCAGAAAACGGTGCGCAACGTCAGAGTGAAATGGTCCTGCGTCACCTTACCGACGCGTCCGGCGGCGCGCGCCAGAAACGCATTGTAGTGACGGCGCGAACTAACGCTGAAGCCGACCAGCAGAAGTGCGCCCAGAATCGGCAGCACCGTGTCGCGGCTGGTGACCATCATCATCAGCGCGCCGCCGAGCTGGCCCAGCGTATCGAGCGACAGCAGCCGGTTCAGATCGCGCGCCACCTCCAGCGGATAGCTCAGGCTCAGCGGATTGACGTCGGCGGTCCAGAAAAGGTAGCGGTGCGTGGCCTCTTTGATTTCGCCCAGCGCGTCTTCCAGCTGGCTGTTGGCCACTTTCAGCTTAGTGACCTCCAGAATCAGGGTATCGCAGCCGGAAATCAGCGAACCGAGCAGCTCCCGCTGGGTTTTTATCTGTGCGTCGAGAATGCGGTTCTGTTCGCTGGTCAGCGGCGCGCCGTTTTCCTGCTTCAGCTGACGCAGGTGCTGCTGCTGATTAAGCAGATCTTCATAGTGCAGACGCTGCACGCGCAGCTGGCCCATTTCGCTGTCCAGCTGCTGCGACTTAGGCATTTCCGGCAGGCGCGCCACCTGCGCACGCAGCGCCTCGCCCAGCAAGTTGGAGGCGCCGAGCCACTGCGACTGTTCACGAATGGTGCTGAGCGCCTGACGAACCTGAATGGTTTGATTGGTGGCCTGACGCTGCTGCGAGGCGATAAGATCGAGACGCTGCGCCTGTTGGTTCAGCGCGGCGGACAGCTCCCGGTTGACGTGAAACTGTTCGGCGATCGCCGCGGGCAGATCGCCGCTGTTTTCCGCCAGCTGCTCGGTGCGCGCCAGCGCCTGCTCCGCTTCGCGCTGACGCAGGCTGTTAAGCTGGTTGCGCAGCGCCTGCAGATAGTCATCCAGCTGCTCCGCTTTTTTCTGATGCACTTCGGCGCGCATCCGCGCCAGTTCCTGACGGTTGTTGGCAGAAAGCTGCGCCAGTTCCAGCTCGTCAACGCGCGCCTTCAGCGCCGCCGACTCCGCCTGACGCGCGTAGTTCTGCGCATGGGTCAGCGCGCCGGAGGCGACGGCTTGCCCATGTAACGTGCGTTCGCTTTCGCTCAGCGCGCGACGCGCCTCGCTCTGCTGCTGTGGCAGTTGACCCAGCGAATCGCTGATCTCGCGGGCGCGATCCTGCTCCTGCTGCGCCTGGCGTCCCTCTTCCAGCAGCTGACTGCTGACCTGCAGGATCTCCTGATCCAGCTCGGCGCTGGTCATGCCGCTGCGCAATGTCCGCTGGCTGTCGTTGAGGCTGGCGATCTGCTGGCGCAGCTCGCGCGCCAGCTTAGGAAAATCATCGATCACCTGCTGATACTGTTTCGCCCGCTCCAGCGACTCGTTGCGGGCGTTGATAAAGCCCAGCGCGGATTCCAGCGTTTGCACCAACTCAGCCTGAGCTGGCGACGCTTTGGCGGATTTCGCCTGCTCCAGCTCCTGACGAACCTGCGCCGCGTCAGGCGCGCTGGCGGCGAAGGCGGGCAGGGTGAATACGCAGGCGAGAATAAAAGAGAGGATCAGGCGCACGGTGATATCTTAATCGTGGTGTAAAACGGTTTCCGCATCGGTGCGTTGCAGCGCCATAGCCATTGGCTGACCGAGACGGGTTTTGCTTTCCGCTTCCAGGCTTTCCGCCAGCTTAATGCGTCCCGGCGCGAACAGGTTAATGACGGTCGAGCCCAGCTTGAAGCGGCCCATCTCCTGACCTTTCAGCAGCACCACGGCGCCTTCGGCGTCGGCGCCCGGAAAGCTCCAGCGTTTGATGACCCCTTCGCGCGGCGGCGTAACGGTGCCGGACCAGGCGGTTTCGATGCTGCCGACGATGGTCGCGCCCACCAGAATCTGCGCCATTGGGCCGAATTCGGTATCGAAATAGCAGATAACGCGTTCATTACGGGCAAACAGGTTCGGGATATTGCGCGCGGTCAGCGGGTTAACGGAGTAGAGATCGCCCGGCACGTAAATCATTTCACGCAGGATGCCGTTGCACGGCATATGCACGCGGTGATAGTCGCGCGGCGCCAGATAGGTCGTGGCGAATTCGCCGTCGCGGAACTGCGCCGCCATCTGACGATCGCCCGCCAGCAGCGCTTCCAGTGAATAGTAGTGGCCTTTCGCCTGAAAAATCGTGTCGCCCTCGATATGGCCCAGCTGGCTGATGGCGCCATCCGCCGGCAGCACCAGCAGGTTCGGATCGGCGTCGATCGGACGCGCTTCGTCGCGCAGCGGACGCACGAAGAAATCGTTAAAGGTGCGGTAGCTGGCGGTGTCTGACTTCTGCGCTTCGGACATATCGACGCGATAGAACCAGACGAAAATATCGATCACTGCTTTGGTCAGCCAGCCGGCGCGTTTGCTGGCGGCCCAGCCAGCCAGCTCGGTGAGCCACTTTTTAGGGAGCAGATGATTCAGGCCGAGTTTAATAGAATCCAACACGTTAGCCTCCTGGCTTAATCACACGACGTTGAAGAAAAAGGGGGCGAATTGTAGCAGCGACAGCCTGTTTAGGCTAACGCGCCGATAATGCCATATTTGCTGTATTAATCTTCGTCATTACCGAAGTTTTTACGCGTTTTTACCTGCGCCATGCTCTCCAGTATGCGGTGGTAGTTTTCGAAGCGCGTTTCGTCGATAAGCCCATTTTCCACCGCCTCGCGGATCGCGCAGCCGGGATCGTTGTCATGTTTGCAGTCGCGGAACTTGCAGCCGCCTAAAAACGCACGAAATTCGACAAATCCCCGGGTGATTTGTTCCGGCTCCAGGTGCCAGAGGCCAAACTCGCGCACGCCGGGCGAATCTATCACGTCGCCGCCATGCGGGAAGTGATAGAGGCGCGCGGCGGTGGTGGTGTGCTGGCCCAGCCCGGAGACGTCGGAAACGTCGTTGGTGAGGATGGTTTTATCGCTCAGATCGAGGCCCAGCAGCGCGTTGAGCAGGCTCGATTTTCCGACGCCCGATTGCCCGGCGAAAATGCTGATGCGGCCGGTCAATGCCGCTTCCAAATCGGCCAGGCCCGCTTTTTCGTAGCTGGAGACCATCAGCACGCGATAGCCGATATGGCGATAGATATCCATCTGCTTATCAACAAAGGCGCGGCCTGCGTCATCCAGCAGGTCGGTTTTATTCAGCACCAGCAGCGGCTCGATGCCGAGCGTTTCGCTCGCGACCAGATAGCGGTCGATAATATTCAACGACAGCTCCGGCACGATGGCGGAGACGATGATGATCTGGTCGATGTTCGCCGCGACCGGCTTCACGCCGTCGTAGAAGTCGGGGCGCGTCAGCACCGAATGGCGCTCATGCACCGCTTCGACGATGCCTTTTACCGTGGCGCCGCCTTCAACGCCGGGACGCCAGAGCACGCGATCGCCGGTCACCAGCGAGCGAATAGTGCGGCGAATATTGCAGCGGTGAACCTGACCTGCGCTGTCCTCTACGTCCGCATGCATGCCGAAGCGGCTGATGACGATGCCGTCCTGCGCTTCGCCAAACAGGCTGTCATCCGGTTCAGGCTTATCCGCACGCTGTTTGAGACGGCGTTCGTGGTTAGCGTTAACGCGACGCTGCTGGCCTTTAGACAGTTTATTTTTACTCACTCTTCCTCACATGCACTCGGACGGTTTCGCCTCGTTGGGCAAAACGTCTATGATACACCCTGGGCTGAATTACGGCGAGCGACGCAACCAGGCATTATGCGACGCGTCCTGGCGATTCAGCCGGAAACACAACCGAGCCAACGGCGGGATAAAACATGGGAAATGAAAACAATCTTATCTGGATCGATCTGGAAATGACCGGCCTCGATCCAGAACGCGATCGCATTATTGAAATTGCGACGCTGGTAACGGACGCTAACCTGAATATTCTGGCGGAAGGCCCGGTGCTGGCGGTGCATCAATCCGCTGAACAGCTGGCGCTGATGGATGAATGGAACGTGCGTACCCATACCAACAGCGGCCTGGTGGAGCGGGTGAAGGCAAGTCAGTATGACGATCGCGCCGCCGAGCTGGCGACGCTGGAATTCTTAAAACAGTGGGTGCCCGCTAACGCGTCGCCGATTTGCGGCAACAGCATCGGCCAGGACCGCCGCTTCCTGTTTAAATATATGCCGGAGCTGGAGAGCTATTTCCACTATCGCTATCTGGACGTCAGCACGCTGAAAGAGCTGGCGCGTCGCTGGAAGCCGGATATCCTGGCGGGCTTTAAAAAAGCGGGCACGCACCAGGCGCTGGATGATATCCGCGAGTCGGTAGCGGAGCTGGCTTACTACCGTACCCATTTTTTGCAGCTGTAGCAGACGGGCGGATCGGCTAAAAAAACGCCATTCCGCCGCTTAAATCAGCAAACGCATCGAAAGCGCAAATTTTTGCCCTCAAGGGCTTGCAGGGCAAAAGTTTTCTCGTATAATGCGCTCCCCGTACCGATGAAGAATTTTAATCGGCTACGATTGCGGGAATAGCTCAGTTGGTAGAGCACGACCTTGCCAAGGTCGGGGTCGCGAGTTCGAGTCTCGTTTCCCGCTCCAAAATTTATGCAGTACCCGGTAACGCCCCTGCGGGAATAGCTCAGTTGGTAGAGCACGACCTTGCCAAGGTCGGGGTCGCGAGTTCGAGTCTCGTTT
>NZ_JANION010000203.1:0-62899 GCF_024610815.1 Mixta sp. | reverse complement strand
GTCTGATGCTCACAGAAAAACGTCGTAATGAATTACGTGTTCACTCTGAGACTTGATACTGCAAATGTGTTTTGCGATATCCGTCCTGTGAGTGCCCACACAGATTGTCTGATAAATTGTTAAAGAGCGGTGCGACCGGCGTTTCGTGCCGCTGTCGCGAGGTGGCGTATATTACGCTTTCCTCTTTCAGAGTCAACCCCTTTTTCAGAAGTTTTTCTCCGGCGATTCAGACTTCGCTGAACCGCTCAACACCGCATGGCGTAAGCCGTTGTGCCGTGTCGATGGAGGCGCATTATAGGGAGTAATTCGGGGCTGACAAGTGCTAATTTCAACTTTTTTATCGTTCGCTGAAATTTCGTGCGTAATGTCTGAAAAGCGTGCAAATCATCGATGAAAAGACAAAAAAATGGGCCTGACGGCCCATTTTCTTTATTACGTTTACTGATGAGCGACAATAACGCCATCGCGAACATCGATTTCCACCGTTTTGCCGGGGACCAGTGCGCCGGACAGTATTTGCTGCGCCAGCGGGTTTTCCACCTGTTGCTGGATAGCGCGTTTCAACGGACGCGCACCATAAACCGGGTCGTAACCGTTCTGACCCAGCAGCTTCAGCGCCTCTTCCGTCATATGCACAGTGTAGCCGCGATCTTCCAGGCGTTTGTACAGCCGCTGCAGCTGGATATTGGCTATCGAGGCGATATGCTGCTCGCCCAGCGGATGGAAGACAACAACCTCATCTATACGGTTGATAAATTCCGGGCGGAAGTGATGCCCGACTACCGTCATGACCACATCTTTCATCGCGGCGTAATCCAGCTCGCCGAAGCGTTCCTGGATCAGATCGGAGCCGAGGTTTGAGGTCATAATCACTACCGTATTGCGGAAGTCAACCGTACGACCTTGCCCGTCAGTCAGTCGGCCATCGTCCAGCACCTGAAGCAGAATGTTGAAGACATCGGGGTGCGCTTTTTCCACCTCATCCAGCAGAATCACGGAATAAGGCCGACGACGCACCGCCTCGGTAAGGTAACCGCCTTCTTCATAGCCCACGTACCCCGGAGGCGCGCCCACCAGCCGCGAAACGGCATGTTTCTCCATAAACTCCGACATATCTATACGCACCATGGCGTCGTCGCTGTCGAACAGGAAATTAGCCAGCGCTTTGCACAGCTCGGTTTTACCAACGCCGGTCGGTCCCAGGAACAGGAATGAGCCAATCGGACGGTTTGGATCGGAGAGACCGGCGCGGCTACGGCGTATCGCGTTAGATACCGCCTCGACCGCTTCATTCTGACCGATAACGCGCTGATGCAGTTCCTGCTCCATACGGAGCAGTTTTTCACGCTCGCCTTCCATCATGCGCGCCACTGGAATACCGGTCCAGCGCGCCAGCACGTCGGCGATCTCCACATCGGTAACACGGTTACGCAGCAGGCGCATTGTTTTACCTTCCGATTGCGTCGCTGCCGCCAGCTGTTTTTCCAGTTCGGGGATTTTACCGTACTGCAGCTCAGACATGCGGCCAAGGTCGCCGGAACGACGCGCCTGTTCCAGCGCGATTTTCGCCTGCTCCAGCTCCGCTTTGATCGTTTGGGTGCCGGAGAGGGAGGCTTTTTCCGCTTTCCACTCTTCCTCCAGCTCCGCATACTCGCGCTCTTTCTGGCTGAGTTCGTCTTCCAGCATTTCAAGGCGCTTCTGGCTGGCTTCGTCCGACTCTTTTTTCAACGCCTGCTGCTCCAGCTTCAGCTGGATAACGCGGCGTTCCAGACGATCGAGCGGCTCCGGTTTAGAGTCGATTTGCAGGCGAATGCTTGACGCCGCTTCGTCAATCAGATCAATCGCCTTATCCGGCAGCTGGCGATCGGCAATATAGCGATGCGACAGGGTCGCGGCCGCCACAATCGCCGGGTCGGTGATCTGCACATGGTGGTGCAGTTCATAGCGTTCTTTCAAACCGCGCAGGATGGCGATGGTATCTTCCACGCTCGGCTCAGCGACGAACACTTTCTGGAAACGGCGCTCCAGCGCGGCATCTTTTTCAATATACTGCCGATACTCATCCAGCGTGGTAGCGCCTACGCAGTGCAGTTCGCCGCGCGCCAGCGCAGGCTTCAACATATTGCCTGCGTCCATCGCGCCGTCCGCCTTACCGGCGCCGACCATAGTGTGCAGTTCGTCGATAAACAGAATGACATTGCCTTCCTGTTTCGCCAGATCGTTCAGCACGCCTTTCAGACGTTCTTCGAACTCGCCGCGATATTTGGCTCCCGCCACCAGCGCGCCCATATCCAGCGCCAGCACCCGACGCCCTTTCAGGCCTTCAGGCACTTCGCCGTTGACGATACGCTGCGCCAGCCCTTCGACGATAGCGGTTTTACCGACGCCGGGTTCGCCGATTAATACCGGGTTGTTTTTGGTGCGGCGTTGCAGAACCTGAATGGTCCGGCGGATCTCTTCGTCACGGCCAATAACTGGATCAAGCTTGCCCTGCTCTGCGCGCTCGGTAAGATCGATAGTGTATTTTTTTAGTGCCTGGCGCTGATCTTCAGCCCCTTGATCGTTCACGCTTTCCCCTCCACGCATTTGTTCGATAGCCTTCGTCAGCTTGTCGTTTGTCGCGCCTGCGGATTTCAGCACATCCGCCAGCGAACCGCGTGAGTCAAGGGCAGCCAGAACAAATAATTCAGATGATATAAAGTTGTCGCCGCGCTTTTGCGCCAGCTTGTCGCACAGGTTAAGTACTCGCACCAGATCGGCAGAGGGCTGGACGTCGCCGTCAGCGCCTTCTACCTGTGGCAGACGACTGATAGCCTGCTCTACGCCGTTGCGTAATCCTGCGACATCCACGCCAGCGTTCGTCAGTAACGGACGAACGGTGCCGCCTTCCTGATTGAGCAGCGCGCTCATCAAGTGAAGAGGTTCAATAAATTGGTTGTCGCGCCCAAGGGCAAGGGATTGAGCATCAGCGAGCGCAAGCTGGAATTTGTTAGTAAGACGATCCAGACGCATGATTCCTCCCAATACAGGTCAAAATGCTACTGGAGATGAAATGAGGACGTCCCTCAGAATTTCAAGATGTTTGACCTGTATTATGGTGAAAAAAAGCGCACCCTGGATCGTCTTGTGGCGTAAGGTTATATCAGCCAGATCAAACTTGCCATACGGCCGGTAGTACCGCTGCGTCGCCAGGAGAAAAAATGAGCAGATTCATGCCACGTGCAGCGTCCGCCCCCGCTGATCGAGGCGACGCCCTGCGCCGCTAAGCGCTGACGCGCCAGCAACCAGAGATCGGCGTAAAATTTCTCTCCGCTGGCGCGGAAAGCGCGCTGAGCGGCCGGATCGCGCGTCATAAACGCTTCACGTACTTCCGGCCCCACTTCAAACGCCTCTGGCCCTATTGCCGGACCGAGCCAGACATGAATCTCCTGCGGCGGCGCAGAAAACTGGCTGAGGGTGTTTTCCAGGATGCCCGCGCAGAGCCCACGCCAGCCAGCATGGGCGGCGGCCACTTCTTTGCCGTCGAACGAACAGAACAGAACCGGCAGGCAGTCCGCCGTCATGACTGCGCATACGGCGCCAGGCTGATTGCTCCAGACCGCGTCCGCGCGACGCGCCGCCGTCGGCTGCCCGTCCAGACGCGCCACACCGGTGCCGTGTACCTGTTCAAGCCAGTGCGGCATAGCCGGCAAAGCGGCCATCTCCTTCAGGCGATGGCGGTTTGCCAGCACGTCCTCAGGACGATCGCCGACGTGATCGCCCAGATTCAGCGAATCCCACGGCGCTGCGCTGACGCCGCCCGCGCGCGTAGTGCTGCAGGCGCGAACGGACGCTGGCGCGGGCCAGTCGGGAACAATCAGGTCGCTCATAGCCAGTCCAGCTGATCTTTAAACGCTTCGGTATCGGCTTTCAGCGCGTCTATCAAATCAACCATGTCCTGCGGCAACGGCGCATGCCATTCCATTTCAATACCGGTCACCGGATGGTAAAGACGCAGCATAGTGGCATGCAGCGCCTGACGGTCGAAACCGCGCAGCGTAGCGATAAACGCATCGGACGCCCCTTTCGGCGGACGCGGACGGCCGCCGTAAAGCGGATCGCCCACCAGCGGATGGTTGATATGCGCCATATGCACGCGGATCTGATGGGTGCGTCCGGTTTCCAAACGCAGGCGCAGACGCGTATGGGCGCGGAAATGCTCCATCACGCGGTAATGGGTCACGGCATGCTTGCCCATTGGATGAACCGCCATATGGGTGCGCTTGGTCGAGTGGCGGCTGATCGGCTCATCGACGATACCGCCGGCGGTCATATTGCCAATTGCCACCGCTTCATACTCACGCGTAATTTCGCGCAGCTGGAGCGATTCGACCAGGTGCGTTTGCGCCGGAACGGTTTTCGCCACCACCATCAGCCCGGTGGTGTCTTTATCGAGACGGTGAACGATACCGGCGCGCGGCACGTCGGCGATGGCCGGATAGTGATGCAGCAGCGCATTCAGCACCGTGCCGTCCGGGTTGCCCGCGCCCGGATGCACCACCAGATCGCGCGGCTTGTTGATGACCAGAATATGCTCATCTTCATAGACGATATTCAGCGGGATATCCTGCGCTTCCCAGCGCGTCTCTTCTTCAATCTCTGCCTGTATTGCCACGGCTTCGCCGCCCAACACTTTTTCCTTAGGCTTGTCAGCGATATTACCGTTGACGCTCACCTGACCACCGAGAATCCACTCTTTTATGCGTGAACGCGAATAATCAGGGAACAATTCCGCCAAAGCCTGATCTAAGCGTTGTCCGAGTTGCGATTCGGAAACCGTTGCGGTGAGTTTTACTTGTTGTGCCATAAACAGCTTCTTCGTTAACGTTGGGTTTTCACGGCGATGCCGTTTAATATAATGTGCTATCGTACCTGGTCACTATCGGGAGCTTAACGGACAGCTTCCGCAATAACACACTCTGAGGATAATCAAATCGTCATGACGCGTATGAAATATCTGGTGGCTGCAGCCACGTTGAGCCTGGCTCTTGCGGGTTGTTCAAGCTCTAAGGATCAAGTGCCTGACAGTCCGCCTTCTGAGCTTTATGCGACGGCTCAGCAAAAACTGCAGGACGGTAACTTTAAAGGCGCAATAACGCAACTGGAAGCACTGGATAACCGCTATCCATTTGGCCCTTACGCCCAACAAGTTCAGCTGGATCTGATCTACGCCTACTACAAAAACGCCGATCTGCCGATGGCGCAGGCCGCCATTGACCGCTTTATGCGTCTGAACCCGACACATCCGAACATCGATTATGTTCTGTATATGAAAGGCCTGACGGATATGGCGTTAGACGATTCCGCCCTGCAGGGCTTCTTCGGCATCGATCGCTCCGATCGCGACCCGGAACATGCCCGCGCCGCTTTCCGCGACTTCTCGCAGCTGCTGCGCACTTATCCAAACAGCCAGTATGCGACCGATGCGCGTAAGCGCCTGGTCTATCTGAAAGATCGTCTGGCTAAATATGAGCTTTCCGTGGCGCAATTCTACACGAAACGCGAGGCGTATGTCGCGGTTGTCAATCGCGTTGAACAGATGCTGAAAGATTACCCGGATACGCAGGCGACGCGCACCGCCTTGCCGCTGATGGAAAACGCCTACCGTAAACTGCAGCTGAACGCGGAAGCGGATAAAGTGGCGAAAATTATTGCCGCTAATCAGGCCTGATACGCCGCACGGTTATTCTTTTTTGCGCAATAAAAAAGCAGCCTTTGGGCTGCTTTTTTGCTGTTAAAATCACCGAAAATTTGCGAACTGGCGAAGGTTAACTTATCAAGTGTGCAACCTGAAAAGCCGTTCGACAAGGGAATTCAGCACATTTACCGTAACCCCTCACAGATTTCATTTCCTTGACAAAAAGTGACCTCTCAATGTGACATTGATCACAAAAATATGCTCATTACAGGGTATGCTGAACTTACTACGACGGAAATGACAGAGAGGTAAACCTGATGATTGTGAACATTACCAGCAAACAAATGGAAATCACCCCGGCTATCCGCCAGCATGTCGAAGACCGTCTATCCAAGCTTGAAAAATGGCAAACTCACCTGATTAATCCGCATATCGTGTTGTCGAGAGAACCAAAAGAGTATGCGGCCGACGCCACTATCAATACGCCTAATGGCCCGCTGATTGCCAGCGCCACGCATGAAGATATGTATGCCGCCATTAATGAACTGATAAATAAACTGGAGCGTCAGCTGAATAAGGTGCAACACAAAGGCGAAGCGCGCCGCGCCGCCGTCAGCGTGAAGGATTTAACGCCTGAAAGCGAAGAATGATTAGCAGGCGCTCGCCTAACGGCGGGCGCATTTCCCATAAGACGCGCCTGTTGGCGCGTTTTTTATTGACAGTAGCAAAACGCTGCGGTTACTTTAATCGCATCCACCAGAAACAGGCCCTGCTATGAACCCGACGTTTTTCTTCGCTTTCTTTTTTACCTTCCCCTGATCGGGAGGCGTTTCGTCGCAGGAAAAAGAAAGCGAAGACGAACTGTAAAGCCTCCCAATCGGGAGGCTTTTTTATTATGGACATCTGACAGGTAAAGCTATGACATCGGAAAATCCGTTACTGGCCCTGCGCGATAAGATCAGCGCCATTGATGAAAAATTGCTGGGGCTGCTCTCTGAGCGGCGGACGCTGGCTATTGAAGTCGCAAAAGCGAAAATGGCCACTCATCGGCCCATACGCGATATCGACCGTGAACGCGATCTTCTGGAGCGTCTGATCATCCTCGGCCAGTCCCACCAGCTCGACGCGCATTTCATCACCCGCCTGTTCCAGCTGATTATTGAAGATTCCGTACTTACCCAACAGGCCCTACTGCAAAAACATCTTAACCAAACCAATCAGCAGTCGGCGCGCATCGCGTTCCTTGGCCCGAAAGGCTCCTATTCGCATCTGGCGGCGCGCAAATATGGCGCTCGTCATTTTACCCATGTGATTGAAAGCGGCTGCCAGAAGTTTCACGATATTATTCTGGAAGTCGAGAGCGGCCAGGCGGATTACGCGGTACTGCCTATCGAGAACACCAGCTCCGGTTCGATCAACGAAGTTTACGATTTGCTGCAACAGACCAGCCTTTCTATTGTTGGCGAAATGACGGTGCCTATCGATCACTGCGTGCTGGTGACCGGTTCTACCGACCTCGGACAGATCGAAACGGTTTACAGTCATCCCCAGCCTTTCCAGCAGTGCAGCCAGTTCATTAATCGCTTCCCGCACTGGAAGATTGAATATACCGAAAGCACCGCGGCGGCGATGGAAAAAGTAGCGGCGCTTAAGTCGCCGAAGGCCGCCGCGCTGGGCAGCGAGGCGGGCGGCGCGCTCTATCATCTGCAGGTGCTGGAACGTAATCTGGCAAATCAGCAGCAGAACATTACCCGCTTTATTATCCTGGCGCGTAAGCCTGTCGACGTATCAGAGCAGGTTCCGGCTAAAACCACGTTGATTATGGCTACCGGTCAGCAATCCGGCGCGCTGGTTGAAGCCTTGTTGGTATTGCGTCAGCACAACCTGATTATGAGTAAACTCGAGTCGCGTCCGATTAACGGCAACCCCTGGGAAGAGATGTTTTATCTGGACGTGCAGGGCAACCTGCGCACGTCGCAGATGCAGCAGGCTCTGCAGGAGCTGCGCGCCATCACCCGTTCGTTAAAGGTGCTGGGCTGCTATCCGGGCGAAAACGTCGTCCCTGTCGATCCGCAGTAAAACGAAACGTCAGCCCGTCAGGGCTGGCGTTAAAATTACGCTGAGATACTTCCACGCTGGCGGCCCACTCGCCGCTATTAATATTTCTTAAAATTTAATAATCCTGAATAAACATAGGATTATCGTAACATTCACCCTTTACTGCCGATCCACGCCGCCGGTATGCCAGGCTTAATAAGCTGCTAATCATTGGGGTTAGCGAGTCGGCATCTACAAGGAGGCATAATGGAACGTTTCAGTAATAAGGTTGTGGTTGTGACTGGCGCAGGCTCAGGTATCGGCGCGGCAAGCGCGCAGCGCTTCGCCGAAGAAGGCGCAAACGTGGTGCTGGTTGGCCGTACCCGGGAAAAGCTGAACAGCACATTTGCCCGGTTGAAAGCTGGTGACCATCTGGTGGTCGTCGCGGATGTATCACAAAAAGAAGAAGTGGAAGCGCTGGCCGAGCAGGTGTTGCAACATTACGGCCGTGCGGATGTTCTGATTAATAATGCCGGCGTGAATACATCAGGAAAAATTCATCAGGCCAGCGATGAAGACTGGCGTAAGGTAATGTCGACCGATCTGGATGGTGTTTTCTACTGCACTCGCGCGTTTATGCCCGCGCTGTTGAAAAGCGGCGGCAACATTGTGAATATCTCCTCGGTTTCAGGGCTGGGCGGCGACTGGGGCATGAGCATTTATAATGCCGCCAAGGGCGCCATTACGAACTTTACCCGCTCGCTGGCGATGGATTACGGTAAGGATGGCGTACGCGTCAACGCGATTTGCCCTGGGTTGACCATCACCGATATGACGGCGGAAATGATGGATAACGCGCAGCTGATGGCGAAATTCAATGAGCGCATCGCGCTGGGCCGACCGGGCCAGGCGGAAGAGCTTGCCGCCGCCATCGCCTTTATCGCCAGCGACGACGCCCGTTACATTACCGGCGTCAATCTGCCGGTAGACGGCGGCATCACCGCGTCGAACGGTCAGCCGCCGCAGGCATGATACGTAAAAGCCCGTCCTGAGACGGGCTCTCTTATTTCTGGCGCGCTTATACCCGATTATCGTTCGCCGAGCGCAACAGCGTACCGCTCTCGCGCATAAAGCGCGGCGCATAATCGCCGAACCACTGCTCAACTTTACGGAAGCTGTCGATAAAGCCTTGTTTATCGCTCTGCTCCAGCAGGGAAATCGCCTCGCCGAAACGCTGGTAATAGCGCTTAATCAGCGCCAGATTGCTTTCCGAAGACATAATAATGTCAGCGTAAAGCTGCGGATCCTGCGCAAATAATCTCCCCACCATCGCCAGCTCCAGACGATAGATCGGTGACGATAGCGCCAGCAGCTGCTCCAGCTGCACATTTTCTTCAGCCAGATGCAGGCCATAAGCGAACGTGGCGAAATGACGCAGCGCCTGAATAAACGCCATGTTTTGATCGTGCTCTACCGCGCTGATGCGATGAAGGCGCGCGCCCCAGACCTGAATTTGTTCCAGGAACCATTGATAAGCTTCCGGCTGCCGACCGTCGCACCAGACCACCACCTGCTTTGCCAGGCTGCCGCTGTCCGGGCCGAACATCGGATGCAGTCCCAGCACCGGACCGGCGTGCGCTGCCAGCATCGCCTGCAGCGGACGGTTTTTCACCGAGGCGATATCCACCAGAATACAATCATGCGGCAGAGGCGGCAGCTGAGCGATCACCTGCTCCGTCAAATGAATCGGCACGCTGACGATAACCATGCCCGCATCCGCCAGCAGCGCAGGCGCTTGCGACCACTCCTCTTTATCCAGCACTTTCACCTGATAGCCGGAGAGCGTAAGCATCTTTTCAAACAGCTGGCCCATACGCCCTTTCCCGCCGACGATAACAATCGGACGCAGGTCAGGACAGAGTGTTTTAAAGCCTTTATCGTTCTCGCTGGAGTAGGATTCACGCATCACGCGGCGCAACACGTCTTCGATCAGATCGGGCGGAACGCCGAGCGCTTCGGCCTCTTTACGACGGGAAGCCAGCATAGAGGCCTCGCGTTCCGGCACATAGATCGGCAGGCCATAGCGGCTTTTGACTTCGCCGACTTCGGCTACCAATTCCAGCCTTTTCGCCAGCAGCTCCAATAGCCCTTTATCCACTTCATCAATCTTATCGCGCAGCGCGGTCAGTTCAGCCACCATCTTCTCTTATTGCTCCTGTGACACGCGCGCCGCCAGCACGCCGTTTAAATCCTGATGAACAGTGCGCAGCAGCTGTTCGGTGCTTTCCCAGCTAATGCAGGCGTCGGTAACCGACACGCCATACTGCATAGCGCTGCGCGGCTGTTCTGAAGACTGGTTGCCCTCGTTGAGGTTGCTTTCCAGCATCAGGCCGATAATAGAACGGTTACCGTCTCTGATCTGCGCGACGGCGGATTCAGCGACCCCAGGCTG
Organism: Mixta sp.; assembly: GCF_024610815.1. Lineage (NCBI taxonomy): Bacteria > Pseudomonadati > Pseudomonadota > Gammaproteobacteria > Enterobacterales > Erwiniaceae > Mixta > Mixta sp. The sequence continues at coordinate 52,733 of NZ_JANION010000203.1, read as the reverse complement.
GCGACGGTAATCTTTGTTTGAGTTGCCATGGCTGCAATCTATCATCAGCGCCGGACGGAGTCCCGCTTTCACCATCTCTTTTTCGCACTGTTCCACGTCAGCCGGGCTGTAGTTTGGTGCCTTGCCGCCGCGCAAAATGACATGGCCGTCAGGATTGCCCTGCGTCTGCAACAGGCAGACCTGGCCGGTCTGATTAATGCCGACAAAGCGGTGCGGCATCGCCGCGGCGCGCATTGCGTTAATCGCGGTGCCCAGGCTGCCGTCAGTGCCGTTTTTAAAGCCTACCGGCATTGAAAGACCGGAAGCCATTTCACGGTGGGTTTGCGACTCTGTCGTACGCGCGCCGATGGCGGACCAGCTGAACAGATCGCCCAGATACTGCGGCGAGTTAGGATCGAGCGCTTCCGTCGCCAACGGCAGCCCCATTTCCACCAGGTTCACCAGCAGCTGACGCGCAATGTGCAGGCCCGCCTCGACGTCAAACGAGTTATCCATAAAAGGATCGTTGATCAATCCCTTCCAACCCACCGTGGTACGAGGCTTTTCAAAATAGACGCGCATGACGATATAGAGCCGATCCTTCAGCTGCTCGGAAAGATTTTTCAGGCGGCGCGCATAGACGAGGGCCGCTTCAGGATCGTGAACAGAGCAAGGACCGCAGACGACCAGCAGTCGATGATCCCGTCCGGCAATGATATCGGCGATGGTTTGACGCGAGGCGCTAACCTGCGCCTCCAGCTGCTCGTTCAGCGGAAACTTTTGTTTCAGCTGCGCCGGCGTGATCAAAACCTGTTCTTCTGTGATATGAACATTGTTCAACACGTCTTTCTGCATTTTGCGATCCTCGTCTCGTCCAGAGTTTTTTCGTCATTGCGGTGAGGTCGGTAATGTAACACAGGAAATACAGATGAGCACCAGTGTGTACATAATTTTTACCATCAAAAAACTCTCTCGCACATAAATTCTGCATAACAAACTGTTTTAAATCACTAAAATATTAAAGCAGCATTCGAATCTACAGGATTTATATGTAATTATTTATTTACACCAACAACTTCCTCTACATCGCAAAAATGATGCTTGATTGCAGCGAGCGCGTCAAAAGTAAGCAACAATACCCTGTACAACAGAACCTTATAACGCTCCCTGCGCGATCAATCCTGGCGCAGACGATCCGTTATGGAGATGACATGGAAATTTATCTACGTCCGATGCAGGCTTCCGATGCGGCTGATTACGCTGAGGCGGTAAATGAATCGCTTGCCCAGCTACAGCCCTGGATGGTTTGGGCGCATAAAGACTACCAGCCGCAAGAAGCGGCGGAGTGGTTCAGCTGGCTCGACCGGCAGCGGGAAAAAGGCGAGGCCAATGAGATGGGCATTTTTGCCGCCGACGACCATCGTTTTCTGGGCGCCGCGGGTATTCGCTATGCGCAAAATCAGGCGGAGCTCAGCGCCATTGGCTACTGGGTACGTAAAAAAGAGCAGCGTAAAGGCGTGGCGCGTCAGGCGGTGTTACAGCTGGCGCAGGAAGGATTTCTATGTCACAACGTTGAGACGATTGAAATTCTCGCGGCGGAAAACAACTATGCCAGCCGCGCCGTGGCCCTGAGCTGCGGCGCGCACTTTATCGATCTGCGCTATGGCCTGATTGTTCTGGCGGATGGGCCAGTGATGGCGGCGATATATCATCTGCGCCGGGAAGACTTTATTGCGAATAAACCGGGAAGATGAAGGCGGGCAGCAATCTCAGATGTTGCCGGGCGCTCTGACGTTCGCCAGCAGGAGCAGAGCCGGTCGCCTTAACAGAAATGGCGCGCTGCGGATATAAAAAAGGGGCTGGCAAATGCCAACCCCTTTATTGCTATTAACTTTAAGATGTCGCTTGCGCGAATACTTAGCCAAGACGCTCTTTGATACGAGCTGCTTTACCAGTACGCTCACGCAGGTAGTACAGTTTCGCTTTACGCACGGCACCACGACGTTTCACAGTGATGCTGTCAACGACCGGAGAGTGAGTCTGGAATACACGCTCAACGCCTTCGCCGTTGGAAATTTTGCGAACAGTGAATGCAGAGTGCAGACCGCGGTTACGAATAGCGATAACCACGCCCTCGAATGCCTGCAGACGCTTTTTAGAACCTTCAACGACCCATACTTTCACTTCCACGGAGTCACCCGGACGGAAAGAAGGTACGTCCTGCTTCATCTGCTCTTGTTCAAGTTGCTTGATAATGTTGCTCATAATTAAATCTCTTATCCTGGGTAAACTGATCGTACCGGAAGATTAACCTTCCGCATCATCGTTTTGTTGCGCATTGAATTCACGCTGGAATTCGCTGAGCAACTTTGCTTGCTCTTCAGTCAGAGCCAGGTTTTCCAGAAGTTCAGGTCTTCTAAGCCAGGTACGGCCAAGCGACTGTTTCAGGCGCCAGCGGCGAATTTCAGCATGGTTGCCCGACAGCAATACTGACGGAACCTCCAGGCCTTCTAACACTTCAGGTCGGGTATAATGCGGACAATCCAGCAAACCTTCCGAAAACGAATCTTCGTCGGCCGACGCCTGTTTGCCCAGCACGCCAGGTATAAACCGGGCCACTGAATCAATCAAGGTCATTGCTGGCAGTTCGCCACCGCTGAGAACGTAATCGCCGATCGACCATTCTTCATCGATTTCGGTCTGAATCACGCGCTCGTCGATCCCTTCATAGCGTCCGCAAACCAGAATTAACTTCTGCTGCGTCGCCAGTTCGCAAACCCCGTTCTGATCGAGTTTGCGTCCCTGAGGTGACAAATAAATCACCTTAGCGCCCTCTCCCGCCGCCGCTTTCGCTGCGTGGATGGCGTCCCGTAAGGGTTGCACCATCATCAGCATTCCCGGACCGCCGCCGTATGGACGATCGTCTACGGTGCGATGCCGGTCATGAGTGAAGTCACGTGGACTCCAGCTCTGAACGCTGAGCAGGCCATTTTTTACTGCCCGGCCAGTTACCCCGTAATCGGTAATTGCGCGAAACATCTCTGGAAACAGGCTAATAACACCAATCCACATAGCGCGCGCCGTTGTATTACCGTTTTGTTCGGAGGTCAAAAACCAGGATCCCAATCTACTTCAATGGTGCCGGTAGTGAGATCGACTTTCTTGATAACCTGTTCATCAAGAAACGGAATTAACCGCTCTTTCACACCGAACGCATCTTTCAGGTTTGCCTTCACGACCAGTACGTCGTTTGAGCCGGTTTCCATCAAATCAATGACTTTGCCCATCTCATAGCCGTCGACGGTAACTACCTTGCAACCCATCAGGTCTTTCCAGTAGTAATCACCCTCTTCCAGCGCTGGCAACTGCGTGGCGTCGACCAAAATTTCACAGTTGGTCAACTGCGCCGCCGCATCACGATCGTCAATGCCTTTGACTTTGATGATCATGTCCTGATTGTGGTGCTTCCAGCCTTCCAGCTCAATCTGCTGCCATTTGCCGGCGCGCTGAATGAACCAGGGCTGATAGTCAAAAATGCTGTCGGCGTCTTCGGTGGATGAAAACACTTTGAGCCAACCCCGAATGCCGTAGGCGGCTCCCATTTTGCCCAGCGTAACTGGATTGACGGGAGGCTGTGTGGCGAGTTGTTTGCTCATGCTAACCACCGTGACAGATTAAGCTGCTTTTTTAGCTTCTTTGATCAGCGCGTTAACGCGATCTGACAGCGTTGCACCCTGGCCAACCCAGTGTTCAATGCGGTCCAGGTCCAGACGCAGAGTTTCAGCCTGACCAGATGCGATCGGGTTGAAGAAGCCTACGCGCTCAATGAAACGACCATTGCGTGCGTTGCGGCTGTCAGTAACGACAACCTGATAGAACGGACGCTTTTTCGCGCCGTGACGTGCCAAACGAATTGTTACCATAACATCCTCTTCAGTTAATAAAACAACCGGGCCCCATCGAGGAACGGGGCCCGGGTGTCGTATAAAAAGCCCGAAAATTTTACTCATTTTGGCGCAAAAAGCAATCGAAACTGAGCAACCCTTCAGACTTTTCAATGCAACGGCTTAACGCCCCGGGAAGCCCGGCGGCATCATGCCCTTCATTCCACGCAGCATTTTCGCCATGCCGCCCTTCTTCATCTTCTTCATCATGCGCTGCATATCGTCAAATTGCTTCAGCATGCGGTTCACATCCTGCACCTGCATGCCGGAGCCTGCGGCGATGCGACGCTTGCGCGAACCCTTGATAATCTCAGGCTTTTCACGCTCTTTGCGCGTCATGGAGTTGATCATCGCCTCCATGCGCACCAGCACTTTGTCATCCATTTGCGACTTCACGTTGTCCGGCAGCTGGCCCATGCCGGGCAGCTTGCCCATCAGGCTCGCCATGCCGCCCATGTTGCGCATCTGCTTCAGCTGCTCCAGGAAGTCGTTCAGATCGAAGCCGTCGCCTTTCTTCAGCTTGTTCGCCAGCTTCTCAGCCTGCGCGCGGTCGACTTTGCTTTCGATATCTTCGATCAGCGACAGCACGTCGCCCATGCCGAGGATACGCGACGCGAGACGATCGGGATAAAACGGCTCCAGCGCCTCGGTTTTCTCGCCGACGCCCATAAACTTGATCGGCTTGCCGGTGATATGGCGAATAGAAAGCGCCGCGCCGCCTCGGGCGTCGCCGTCGACTTTCGTCAGGATCACGCCGGTTAACGGCAGCGCTTCATTAAAGGCTTTCGCGGTGTTCGCCGCATCCTGACCGGTCATGGCGTCGACGACGAACAGGGTTTCCACCGGATTGATCGCGGCGTGAACCTGTTTGATCTCGTCCATCATCGCTTCATCGACGTGCAAACGACCGGCGGTATCCACCAGCAGCACATCGTAGAATTTCAGCTTCGCTTCTTTCAGCGCGTGGTTAACGATATCGACCGGTTTCTGGCTGAGGTCGGAGGGACAAAAATCGACACCCACCTGCTGCGCCAGCGTCTCCAGCTGTTTGATCGCCGCCGGGCGATAGACGTCTGCGGAAACCACCAGCACCTTTTTCTTGTGCTTTTCGCGCAGGAACTTGCCGAGCTTGCCGACGCTGGTGGTTTTACCGGCGCCCTGCAAACCAGCCATCAGCACTACGGCCGGCGGCTGTGCGGCCAGATTGAGCGCGTGGTTTTCCGACCCCATCGCTTCCACCAGCTCGTTGCGCACGATTTTGACAAATTCCTGACCCGGCGTCAGGCTCTTGTTGACTTCATGCCCTACCGCGCGCTCTTTGACGCGGTTAATGAACTCGCGCACCACCGGCAGCGCGACGTCCGCCTCAAGCAGCGCCATGCGCACTTCACGCAGAGTTTCTTTAATGTTCTCTTCTGTCAGCCTTCCGCGGCCGCTGATATTGCGCAGGGTTTGCGACAATCGATCGGTTAAATTATCAAACATTGTCTCTCGCTCACGATAAAACAGAGCCGCCTGGGCGACACAATGGGGCGGATTATAACACGAAGCATTGGCGATCTCTGCAATCGACAGTGAGAACGTTTGGAGCAAACTCAGGCTGGCGCTATACTGCGTTTTTCTTCATCTTCCCGATACTTGACCACATTCTATGTCTGCTTTTGCGATTCTGGCGCTCTTTGCCTACTCATTTAGCCTTGCGTTAATCGTTCCCAGCCTGCTGCGGAATAACGGCGCCTGGCGACGCATGGCCGTGCTTTCCGCGACGCTGGCGCTGGCCGCTCACGCGGTGGCGCTGCAGCAACGCATCTTTGTCAATGGCGGTCAGAACCTCAGCCTGCTGAATATCGGTTCGCTGGTCAGCCTGCTGATCTGCATCATTATGACTATCGTCGCTTCGCGAAATCGCGGTTGGCTGCTACTGCCGATCGTCTACAGCTTTGCGCTGATCAATCTCGCCTTCGCCACCTTTGTGCCGAACGCGTTTATCACGCATCTGGAAGCGACGCCCGGTATGATGATCCATATCGGCCTGGCGCTGTTCGCCTACGCCACGCTGATTATCGCCGCGCTGTATGCGTTGCAGCTGGCGTGGATCGACTACCAGCTGAAAAACAAACGGCTGGCGTTCAGCAGCGAGATGCCGCCGCTGATGACCATCGAGCGAAAAATGTTTCATATCACGCAGGTCGGCGTCGTTCTGCTGACGCTGGTGCTCTGCACCGGCCTGTTTTATATGCAAAACCTTTTCTCGCCTGAGAATGTCGATAAAGCCGTGCTGTCGATTCTGGCGTGGTTTGTGTATGTCGTTCTGCTCTGGGGACACTATCATGAAGGCTGGCGCGGTCGCCGCGTTGTCTGGTTTAACTGCGGCGGCGCGTTGCTCTTAACCATGTCCTACTTCGGCAGCCGTGTTTTACAACACCTGCTTACCCACTGACTGGCAATTACAAGGATTTCGCGTTGGAACACGTTTCAACCACCACACTGATTATTACGCTGGTTGTAATGATTCTGGTCTCGGCCTACTTTTCCGGCTCCGAGACCGGCATGATGACCCTCAACCGCTACCGGCTGCGCCATAAAGCGCGCAGCGGCAATCGCTCCGCGCGCCGCGTTGAAAAACTGCTGCGTCGTCCTGACCGGCTGATAAGTCTGGTGCTAATCGGCAACAACCTGGTCAACATTCTCGCCTCCGCGCTGGCCACTATCGTCGGCATGCGTATGTATGGCGATGCGGGCGTCGCTATCGCCACCGGCATATTGACTTTCGCCGTGCTGATTTTCGCCGAAGTATTGCCGAAAACCGTGGCTGCGCTCTACCCGGAGAAGGTCGCCTATCCCAGCAGTCTGCTGCTGGGCCCGCTGCAGATCGTGATGATGCCGCTGGTGTGGCTGCTGAACACCATTACGCGCCTGCTGATGCGCATGGTCGGCATTAAGTCCGACGGGGCGATCAGCGCCGCGCTAAGCAAGGATGAGCTGCGCACCATCGTCTACGAGTCGCGTTCACTGATGTCGCGTCGCCATCAGGATATGTTGCTCTCGGTGCTTGATTTAGAGAAGGTCAACGTTGATGACATCATGGTGCCGCGCAATGAGATCGTTGGCATCAACATCAACGATGACTGGAAATCTATCGAGCGTCAGGTCTCTCATTCGCCTCACGGCCGGATCGTGCTGTTCCGCGATTCGCTGGACGACGCGGTGGCGATGCTACGCGTGCGCGAAGCCTGGCGCATGATGACCGAGAAGAAAGAGTTCACTAAAGAGAACCTGCTGCGCGCCGCGGATGAAATCTACTTTGTGCCGGAAGGCACGCCGCTCAACGTGCAGCTGGTGAAGTTTCAGCGCAACAAGAAGAAAGTCGGCCTGGTGGTGGATGAGTATGGCGATATCAAAGGTCTGGTCACCATCGAGGATATTCTGGAAGAGATCGTCGGCGACTTTACCACCTCGATGTCCCCTTCTCTGGCGGAAGAGGTCATGCCGCAGAGCGACGGCTCGGTGCTGATTGAAGGCAGCGCCAACGTGCGCGAAATTAATAAAGCCTTTAACTGGCATCTGCCGCAGGAAGAGGCGCGCACCATTAACGGCATGCTGCTGGAGGAACTGGAAGAGATTCCGCAGGCCGGCACGCGCATTCAGGTAGAAAACTACGATGTCGACATTCTCGATGTGCAGGACAATATGGTGAAACAGGTGCGGATTACGCCGCAGCAACCGCTGAAATCCACCGTCAATTCCTGATGCCCGCCCAATAAAAAAGGCCGCTCTCGCGGCCTTTTTTAGCTTCACACTCAGTGAATTTCCAGCTCTTTCAACTTATCTTTCGGCAGCGCCAGCTCGTCGTTGTGATTGACGCGCACATCATGCTCGATGATGTGACGAGCGATATCTTTCGCCTCGTCCAGCGAATGCATCTGGTAAGTGCCGCACTGATATTCGTTCAGTTCCGGGATCTGGTTCTGTTCCTGCACTTTCAGCACATCATTCATCGCCGCTTTCCAGGCGTCCGCCACGCGCTGTTCCGCCGGCGTGCCGATCAAACTCATGTAGAAACCGGTGCGGCAGCCCATCGGAGAGATATCGATAATTTCCACGCCGTCGCCGTTCAGGTGGTTACGCATAAAGCCTGCGAACAGATGTTCCAGCGTATGGATGCCGCGCTCAGGCATCACTTCTTTATTCGGCACGCAGAAGCGCAGATCGAATACAGTGATGGTATCGCCATGGGGCGTATTCATAGTTTTTGCTACGCGTACCGCCGGTGCGGCCATACGCGTATGGTCGACGGTAAAACTGTCCAGCAATGGCATATTGTTACCTCAGCTAAAAATTTTTTTGTGAACGATGAAACTTTTGTCTTCGCCGTGCGTCTGAATATATGAAAGACGCGCATTTGTTATCATCATCCCTGACAACAGAGATGTTAATTTGGCCACATTGATGTGGCCTTTTTCTTTTCTAGCCCTTTTTACCCGCCAGAAACGCTTCGAAGCTGAGCGTATCCGCCGCTTCCAGCGCCTGTTGCGCATTGCGCGAGCGTAGCGCTTCCTGAGTAAAATCTTCCGGCTTCAGCACTTCTAACGGTTCTTCCGTCAGCATCTGACGATACTGCTCTGAAAGCGCCAGGCCGGTGCCGCTGATGCCGTTATCCAGCATCGCCTGCAGAATACGTGCGGAATAGGTTAGCGCAGGATCGTCAAAACAGGCGACCAGACGATCGCACACTTCCTGATATTCCGTGCCGTCAGACTGTCGATCGAGCACCTCCGCCACGCGGCTGAGGTCGGCGAACAGCGCTTTGCCCACTTCCGTCAGCGGCAGATGCGCATCTTCACAGCCCATAGCGATCGTCTGATCGGGCTTACGTCCTTCAAGAATAACGCGGTTCCAGTTCTTGCGCGCGCACTGCAGCTCAGCGCTGCTCATCTCCGGCGCATCCGCAAGGGTACACCAAATCAGGAAGAGATCGAGGAAGCGCACCTGCGTCTCATCGACGCCTATCGGCGAGAAAGGATTGATATCAAGCGAACGAACTTCAATATATTCAATGCCGCCGCGCGCCAGCGCATCAGAGGGCGCTTCGCCGGAGCGGGTCACGCGTTTAGGACGAATCGGCGCGTACAGCTCGTTTTCGATTTGCAGCACGTTGGTATTCAGCTGCAGCCAGCGGCCCTCTTCATCCTTCACGCCCAAACGCGCGTACTCTTCAGATGGCGTTTTGATGGCGTTTTTCAGCGCCTGGACATAGCCGTCCAGCGTGTTGAAGGTGATGCCCAGACTGCTTTGCGATTTATTGGTGTAGCCTAAATCGCTCAGGCGCAGCGAGGTTGCGTACGGCAGCCAGAGCATGCCGCGCTCGCTGCGCTCGAAGGGCAGACTGCTCTCATTGCCTTGCAGGAAGGTCGAACAGACCGCCGGCGAAGCGCCGAACAGATAAGGGATCACCCAGCCGAAGCGATAGTAGTTGCGGATCAGACGCAAATAGCCGGCAGAAATCGCCTCTTTGCCGCTTTCCGCATCTTTCACGCCCGCCCAGGCCTGCCAGAAAGAGAGCGGCAGCGAGAAGTTGTAATGCACGCCGGAGATGGTCTGCATCAGCGCGCCGTAGCGGTTTTTCAATCCTTCGCGGTAGAGCGTCTTCATGCGGCCGATATTCGAGCTGCCATACTGCGCCAGCTGGATATCATCGCTGTTTTCAATCACGCAGGGCATACTGAAGGGCCACATACGCTCCTCGCCCAATTCGCGCGCTACGTGACGATGAATATCGCGCAGAAAAGCGAGTAAATGATCGATATCCCGATCGACGGGCGTGATGAATTCCAGCAGCGATTCAGCAAAGTCAGTGGTGATCCATTTATGGGTCAGCGCCGCGCCAAAATGCGATGGATGGCCGGTAGTAGCCAGCTTGCCGTCGGGCCTGACGCGCAGTGTTTCACGCTCAATGCCGCGACCAATACCTTTCAGGGCGTCAGGGTGAGCTTCCAGCCAGGAAAGCGCCTGTGATACGTCCGGGATCAAAGTGACCTCCCGCTCAGAGAATAATTTATTTTTGTTCAGCATAATGTTAACCGTAGCCCCGATTCCATGTGAATCAATGCCACCACGCCATGCCCTGTAAAGTTGCAGTCGCGACCACCACGTAACGCAGGGTTTTCCCGATAGTCAGAAACAGCACTACCGGTAGCCATGAGAAACGCAACCAACCGGCCAGAACGCACAACACATCGCCAATCAGCGGTAGCCAGCTGAACAGCAGTGCTGCAGGACCCAACCGACGCAACCACGCCATTGCTGTGTCATGCCATCGCCCCTGCTTTTGCGGCAGCAGGCGACCAATAACCACGTTTGTTAATCCGCCGAGCGTATTCCCCACGGCTGCGACAAAAACCAACCCTAATGCCGGCATCTTCCCGGCCAGTAACAGCGTAACCAACAATAATTCAGAGCTGCCCGGAAGCAGCGTAGCGCTCAAAAAACTGCTGGTGAATAACGAGCCGTATCCCAGGAGGTCATTCACAATAAACGGACATCCACCGCATCCATGCCGGCGGCGCGCGCGGCCAGAAGGCCGAAATCGGCATCTTCAAACACCACGCATTTTTGCGGCGGCACGCCCATCAGCGCGGCGCACTGCAGAAAAGTATCAGGTTCGGGCTTATGGCGTTTCACATCATCTGCGCCGACGATCGCGTCGAAATAGTGACGCAGCTGTAAATGCTGTAATAACGCCTCGGCCATGGCGCGTTCACTGCCGGTGCCGACCGCCATAGGCGTGCGGCCATGATACGCTTTGACCACCTCAATCAGCGGCAGCGGGCGCACGCTGTCGAACAGCATGGTTTTAACCGCTGCGGTTTTCTCCGCCGCCAGCTGGTGGGGATCGAGATCGGCCTGATGGCCATCAATGATAAACTGCGCCACGCGCCAGGTTGGCGAACCGTTGAGGCCGATCATCGCCTGCTCGTCAAACAACAGGCCATAGCGCCCCAGCACGTGCGCCCACGCCTGACGATGCGTCTGTTCGGTATCCAGAATAGTACCGTCCATATCGAAAATCAGTCCGTCATAACGATCGTACATACCTTCTCCCGGCAATGAATAAACGCACCTTTACTTTAACGTAAAGTGTGCGGATTGTCGCCGGTAGCAATGAACAGCAAATGCTTTGAATCTATTGAAGAATTCAGGAATCAGAAAAAGGTCAGAGAGTTAGCGGCACACAGGGAATGCTGGCGGGCGATCAAAACAGGCGATAACGACAAAGATATAAACGGGGCAATAAACGGGATAACGGAGAAAACTAAACCGGAGAACAAAGAGAAATAATCAGGAAGATAAAAAAACAGGTGGGTAGAGAAGATGGTGCATCCGGGAGGATTCGAACCTCCGACCGCTCGGTTCGTAGCCGAGTACTCTATCCAGCTGAGCTACGGATGCATCGGAAAAACAAGGGGGAACTGCAACTGCCTGAAGATATACCGGGGAAGAACATCAATCCTTCTGAGAAGATGGTGCATCCGGGAGGATTCGAACCTCCGACCGCTCGGTTCGTAGCCGAGTACTCTATCCAGCTGAGCTACGGATGCATTACAAATTCTTGTATAACGCAGGGTGCTAACAACTCACCGTGACACAGACTGCTAACACTGTATCGATTTACTTCACACTCTCTGAGATGGTGCATCCGGGAGGATTCGAACCTCCGACCGCTCGGTTCGTAGCCGAGTACTCTATCCAGCTGAGCTACGGATGCATCTCAATAAATGGCGGTGAGGGAGGGATTCGAACCCTCGATGCAGCTTTTGACCGCATACTCCCTTAGCAGGGGAGCGCCTTCAGCCTCTCGGCCACCTCACCTTACGCGTTCTTGCGAACTGTGCTGCTGAACTTTGTTTCCGCTCATCGGCACTGCGTGGCGCACATATTACTTTCCCGGACTTATAAGTCAAACAATTTTTCCCAACAAATTTTCGTTTGCACAAAAGCCACGCAATTTGCATGTTTTGCCGACAAAAAGAGTGATTAATCAACAGAGAAACCGGGGAGAGTTCACAAACTGACGTAAAAAGGGAGAGAAAAGATCGGGCGGGAAAAAGCATTGCGCCTCACTGCAAAGAAGCGAGGCGCGCGATTCTGTATAGCTTTCTTACTGAGGCTGGCTCTTTTCAGCCTGAATGCGCTGATAGATTTCTTCACGGTGTACTGAGACTTCTTTCGGCGCGTTCACGCCGATACGTACCTGGTTACCTTTGACGCCCAGTACCGTTACCGTCACCTCATCGCCAATCATGAGGGTTTCACCAACTCGACGAGTTAGAATAAGCATTCTTTGCTCCTTGAAAGATTAAAAGAGTCGGGCCTGTCGGGTCCCCGGCATTATCCATCATATAGCGCTAAACGTAGATGATGACAAATACATCAAAGCATCTTGTCACGCCAATACATTCTGCTGATAGTTAGTTTAGCCGAAATCATTACCCGCAACCTGACTTTGTTATTACAGAGTACGGATTGCATTAAAAAGCGCCAGCGGAGGTAATCCGCGGCGCTTTCCGCACTGCTTTTTTATTTCTTACAGTCTGGAGACAACCCAGGATTCGACGCTGGCCAACGCCGCAGGCAGCGCCTGAGCGTCGGTGCCGCCCGCCTGGGCCATATCCGGGCGACCGCCGCCCTTGCCGCCGACCTGCTGCGCGACCGCGCCAACCAGTTCGCCTGCTTTCACGCGATCGGTAAGATCTTTGGTTACGCCGGCGATCAGGGAGACCTTCCCATCCGCCACGGTAGCCAGCACGATAACCGCTGAACCCAGCTGATTTTTCAAATCATCAACCATGGTGCGCAACAGCTTCGGTTCGACATTGCTCAGCTCGCTGACCAGCAGTTTAACGCCGCCGATTTCAACGGCTTTGCTGCTCAACGAGGCGCTCTCCTGAGCCGCCTGCTGATCTTTCAACTGCTGCAGCTCTTTTTCCAGCGCGCGCGTATGTTCCAGCACGGCGCGCACTTTTTCATTCAGGTTGCTGCTGTTGGCTTTCACCAGCTGCGCGAGATCCTGCAGCTGTTCAGCTTGCGCATTCACCTGCGCCAGCGCCGCTTCGCCGGTAATCGCTTCGATGCGACGCACGCCTGCGGCGGTGCCGGATTCAGAGGTGATGCGGAACAGGCCGATATCGCCGGTACGGCTGGCGTGCGTGCCGCCGCAGAGCTCGGTAGAGAAATCGCCCATGCTCAGCACGCGCACGCGCGCGTCATATTTCTCGCCGAACAGCGCCATCGCGCCCTTCGCCCTCGCCTCTTCGAGATCCATGATATTGGTCTCGACAGGCAGGTTGCGGCGAATTTGCGCGTTGACGATATCCTCGACCTGGCGGATCTCCTGCGGCTTCATTGCTTCCGCATGGGAGAAATCGAAACGCAGGTATTTATCGTTAACCAGCGAGCCTTTTTGCGCGACATGATCGCCCAATACCTGACGCAGCGCCGCATGCAGCAGGTGCGTGGCGGAGTGATTCAGGCGAATGCGTGCGCGGCGCGCTTCATCAACCTGCGCATCCAGACGATCGCCAACGCGCAGATGACCGGCCGTGAGCTTGCCGATATGTCCGATAGCCTGACCATATTTCTGCGTGTCGCTGACGCTGAACTCGGCATTCATGCCTTTCAGCACGCCGGTATCGCCGACCTGGCCGCCCGATTCGCCATAGAACGGCGTTTCATCCAGTACAATCACCCCTTCCTGACCGGCGGTGATCTCTTCGGCGGGCTGACCGTTGACGTAAATGGCGGCGATCGCCGCCTTCAGCGCCAGGTTGTCATAACCTTTAAACGCCGAAGCGGAATCGATGCTAATAACATTGCTGTAGTCGGCGCCGAAGCCGCTGGCTTCGCGAGCGCGCTGACGCTGCTGCTCCATCGCCTTTTCAAAGCCCTGCTCGTCGATTTTCAGATTACGCTCACGGCAAACGTCCGCCGTCAGATCTGCCGGGAAGCCGAAGGTGTCATACAGCCGGAAAACCGTTTCGCCATCCAGCGTATCGCCCTGCAGGTTAGCCAGCTCTTCATCCAACAGCGCCAGCCCGCGTTCCAGCGTTTTGGCGAACTGCTCCTCTTCGCTTTTCAGAATCTGCTCAACCTGTGCCTGTTGACGTTGCAGATCTTCACCGGCGCTGCCCATGACTTCAATGAGCGGGCCGACCAGCTTATAGAAGAAGCTGCCTTTCGCGCCCAGCATGTTGCCGTGACGCACCGCGCGACGAATAATGCGACGCAGCACGTAACCCCGATTTTCATTGGAAGGGATCACGCCGTCTGCGATCAGGAAGGCGCAGGAGCGGATATGGTCAGCGATCACGCGCAGCGATTTGTTGCTTAAGTCGGTCGCGCCGGTCACGTCCGCCACGGCTTTAATAAGCTTCTGGAACAGGTCGATTTCATAGTTGGAGTTCACATGCTGCAGCACGGCGGAGATACGCTCCAGACCCATGCCAGTATCCACCGACGGCTTCGGCAGCGGCAGCATGGTGCCGTCAGGCTGGCGGTTGAACTGCATGAAAACGATATTCCAGATTTCAATGTAGCGATCGCCGTCTTCTTCCGGGCTGCCCGGCGGGCCGCCGTAAATATGGTCGCCGTGATCGTAGAAAATTTCGCTGCACGGACCACAGGGGCCGGTATCGCCCATCTGCCAGAAGTTATCTGACGCGTAAGCGCTGCCTTTATTGTCGCCGATGCGAATAATGCGTTCGTGCGGCACGCCGATATCGTTGGCCCAGATATCATACGCCTCGTCATCGGTCGCATAGACGGTCACCCACAAACGCTCTTTCGGCAGGTTAAACCATGCCGCCGAGGTCAGCAGTTCCCATGCGAAGGCGATAGCCTCTTTTTTGAAATAGTCGCCGAAGCTGAAATTGCCCAGCATCTCAAAGAAGGTGTGGTGGCGCGCGGTATAGCCGACGTTTTCCAGGTCATTATGTTTACCGCCGGCGCGTACGCAGCGCTGGGAAGTGGTGGCACGCGAGTAGCTGCGCTTGTCCTGCCCCAGAAAAACATCTTTAAACTGGTTCATCCCGGCGTTGGTAAACAGTAACGTCGGGTCGTTATTAGGTACGAGGGAGCTGCTGGCAACAACCTGATGTCCCTTGCTATGGAAAAAATCGAGAAACGTTTGACGGATCTCAGCAGTACTCTTGCTCATAAATATCCTGGAATACGCTAACGAAGGTTCTTCCCTTTGCACCGGGCGGGCGTTCCACACGGCTGCGTGAAGAGTTACCAACAAAAAGTGGGAATAAGATAAATTTTCTTCAGTGCGAAGTAAAATCCCATCGCGATTCAATCACTATAATTTCGGAAAATCGACTGGATATCTTCCATAAAAAAGCCTTTCGCCTGTAAATAGCGTTGCACCCTGGCCTTTTCTTTCCATTCTGTCGGCAACGGCAGGCCAAATTTACGCTCCGCCACGTCGAAAGCCTGCGCAGACCAGTCAATCTCAGCTTCGGCCAGCGCGGTTTCCGCCAGCTCGCGGCCAATGCCTTTTTGCGTCAGTTCCATGCGGATGCGCTGCGGGCCATACCCTTTACGGCTGCGGCTGACGACAAAACGCTGGGCGAAACGCACATCGTCCAGCCACTGATGTTCATAACACCAGGCGACGAGTTGCTCCAGCAGCTCCGCAGGGATCTCTTCAGCCTGCTCTTCATTGCGCAGCGCCGCGCGCGCGGCTGTCTGCATGATTTTGCGACGAAACTCCGCTTCGCTGTGATCGCGCATCGCCAGAATACGCGTGGCACGATCCAGCAGGCGAGCAAAAGTAACCGGTTTTGCGGGCTTGTCAGTCATTACGTTTCCGTCAGGGTTGAAAGATAAGATTTGGGATAAAACGCGAGGGTAACGAGAATTGATGGAGGATACAAAGAATTAGCGTGTTTAGCGTAAAAAACCCCGGCCAGCTGGGCTGACCGGGGTATTAATCAGAAGTCTTCGTTCGTTTCGCTGGCGGCGTCTTCATAATCTTCCGCCGAAACATTCGCTTTGCCTTCTTCTGTCGGGTTGTTCAGCAGCATATCGCGCAGCTTCTGTTCAATCTCGTTAGCGATGGCGCTGTTCTCTTTCAGGTAGTTGCTGGCGTTCGCTTTACCCTGGCCGATTTTATCGCCATTGTAGCTATACCAGGCACCTGCTTTTTCGATCAGCTTGTGCTTCACGCCCAGATCGACCAGTTCGCCATAGACGTTAATCCCTTCACCATACATGATCTGGAATTCCGCCTGTTTAAACGGCGCGGCGATTTTGTTTTTCACCACTTTAACGCGGGTTTCGCTGCCGACGACGTTGTCGCCCTCTTTAATCGCGCCAATGCGGCGGATATCAAGACGCACAGATGCGTAGAACTTCAACGCGTTACCACCGGTAGTGGTTTCCGGGTTACCGAACATCACACCAATCTTCATACGAATCTGGTTGATAAAGATCAGCAGCGTATTGGACTGCTTCAGGTTACCCGCCAGTTTACGCATCGCCTGGCTCATCATACGCGCGGCCAGACCCATATGGGAGTCACCGATCTCACCTTCGATTTCCGCTTTCGGCGTCAACGCCGCAACGGAGTCGACGATGATCACGTCAACCGCGCCCGAGCGCGCCAGCGCGTCACAGATTTCCAGCGCCTGCTCACCGGTATCCGGCTGAGAACAGAGCAGGTTATCGATATCAACGCCCAGTTTCTTGGCGTAAACCGGATCGAGCGCATGTTCAGCGTCGATAAAGGCACAGGTTTTGCCTTTACGCTGCGCTGCGGCGATCACCTGCAGAGTCAGCGTAGTTTTACCCGAAGACTCTGGCCCGTAAATCTCAACAATACGGCCCATCGGCAGGCCGCCAGCGCCAAGGGCGATATCAAGCGAAAGTGAACCGGTCGAGATGGTTTCCACATCCATTGAGCGGTCTTCACCCAGGCGCATGATGGAGCCTTTACCAAATTGCTTCTCAATTTGGCCCAGCGCTGCAGCCAGAGCCTTTTGCTTGTTTTCGTCAATAGCCATTTTTACTCCTAATCATGCAGGGGTAAAGCACGCCACCGGAGTGGACAATGCTCTCGTTCGTTGGAGAGTAATTATACTGTATAATCATACAGTATCAAGTCAAATTTTTGAGAAAATCATCATGCAGCGTTTGCAGCGCCAGCGCCACGGTTTGCCGCCGCACTGCATCGCGATCTCCCTGAAAAATATGGCGTTTCGCCACCCGCTGACCGGCGCTTGTGGCGAAGCCGAACCAGACTGTGCCCACCGGTTTGTCGGCGCTGCCACCATCCGGTCCGGCGATGCCACTGACCGCAATGGCGAAGTCGGCGTTAGCCTCTTTTAACGCGCCGGCGGCCATCTCTTTTACCACCTGTTCGCTGACCGCGCCCCACTGTTGCAGGCTGGTTTCGGCGACGCCCACCATCTGCTGCTTCGCCTCATTACTGTAGGTGATAAACGCGCGTTCAAACCAGGCGGAGCTGCCGGGCACGTCGGTCAACACTTTGGCAATCCAGCCGCCGGTACAGGATTCAGCGGTCGTTACCGTCGCGTGATGCCGCAGCAATAGCTGCCCGGTAAGGATGCTTAATTCATTAAGCCGATCGTCAGTCATCATTCCATCCTTGTTAGCGATATCAGTAACGTTAGCAATAAACCTGGCGCAAAGCGTACCGTTTTCACGTTTTACCGCAGATGAAATTGTGCTTTTGCGAGGCGGGTTCCTGCGATATATGAGGGCTGCGGGCAGTTTAGCAAGGCGGTCAGACTATTTATTCTTACTGCCGGAAAACAGGTTCCCGACGAAACAGGGTAATGCGCGTGCTGTCGCTACGGATCGCTCAGGCGCGTAATAATTAAAGATGAAAATTGCGATCGCGGTTGGATTATTGTGCTGCTCGCTGTGACATCAGCCCGTAAAGGCGATTAAGTTAAAACAATGTTTCATTTTCATTGGGAGAATGAGTATGGGATCGCAACCTGAATTTTCCGGCGTCTGGTGCCCTTCGGTTACGCCTTTTACGCAGGATAACCGCATCGATTTTGACGCGCTGGGGCAGCATTTCGCTCGTCTGGACGCCTCTGGAATCGATACGTTGTTGTTAATGGGCAGCATTGGCGAATTCGCGTCCCTGTCACAGGAGGAGCGCAAGCTGCTGCTGCGTGAAGCGCGCCGGATGTCGCGTTTAAGTATGGTGGCGAATGTCTCCAGCACCTGCCGCGCCGATATGGTGGAGCTGGCGCATCTGGCGTGGGAAAGCGGCTATGACGCCGTGATGGTATTACCGCCATGGTATTACGGGCAAACCCGCCGGCAGCTGTTAAGTTATTACCGCCAGCTGGACAGCGAGCTGGGCGGCAAGTGGTTCGCCTATAATTTCCCGGCGCGCACCGGCTGCGATTTGGATGCCGCGCTGGTGGCGGAGCTGGCTGCGGAACTGCCTCGCTTCATCGGCATAAAGGATACGACGGACTGTCTTTCCCATAACCGTTCATTAATCGAAGAGACGAAAAAAGTGCGTGACGACTTCGCTGTGCTCTCCGGCTACGATGAATATCTGCTGCCCAATCTGCTGGCGGGCGGGGCTGGCGTCATCTGCGGACTGAATAATCTGGTGCCTGCCATGTTTGCCGAAGCGATGCACGCCTGGCACGCAGGCGATCTTGCCGCGCTTAGCCAGTTTCAGCAGCGCATCGGCAAACTGATGGCGATTTACAGCGTTGGCGATGATTTCGTTAGCGCCATCAAAACGGCGGTGTCACGTAAATTTGGCTATATGACGCCGCTGTCGCGCAATAGCGGCGGCGCCTTGAATGAAGCGCAGTGCGACGCCATTGATATGCTGTTCAGCTAACATCCGTAAAGCGGCGAAGCGGCTAACGCTGCGCCGCTTTATGCGCGGATGCGTTATCGTCCGCTGAGGCTTAGCTCTTTTTCACGAATTCGGATTTCAGCTTCATTGGGCCAAAGCCGTCGATCTTGCAATCGATATTGTGATCGCCTTCCACCAGGCGGATCCCTTTCACTTTAGTGCCGATCTTCAACGCGGAAGAGCTGCCTTTTACTTTAAGATCCTTAACCACCGTGACGCTATCGCCATCCGCGAGTTGGGTGCCGTTGACGTCGCGCACCACCAATCCTTCATCCTGCGCAGCATCCATCGCTTGTTGAGACCAGATATGGCCGCACTCAGGGCAGTTCAGCGCGTCGCCATCCTGCCAGGTATATTCGGAATGGCATTCGGGGCAAGAAGGTAAAGTCTGCATTACAACCTCATCAATAAGTACCCTGGCGGGTAAACAAAAAAGGCGGCCATTCTATAACCTTAATTTTGATGTGGATAGCCTTTCTTATGCACGATACGTTATTGAAGCGTTGCCGCCCGCGATGTTTTGCGAGCCGCGCCGAAAAAGCATGAGCGGAAATGGGGTAACGCTCCCTCTCCAGCGCTGCGCCTGTTAAGGTCGGGTAGCGCTTTAGATGCATTAACGATAGGATCCGCCTTAATACCCAGACCGCCGCTGATATCAACAGGAACACGCAAGTTGAGTGACATGACCGCAAAAGGATCAACAGATATGGATATTGGTAACCACACGCCAATGATGCAGCAATACCTTCGGCTGAAGGCGCAGCATCCTGACATCCTGCTGTTCTACCGCATGGGGGATTTCTACGAGCTGTTTTATGATGACGCGAAACGCGCCTCGCAGCTGCTCGATATCTCCCTGACAAAACGCGGCGCCTCCGCCGGTGAACCCATACCGATGGCGGGCGTGCCTTATCATGCCGTAGAAAACTATCTGGCCAGGCTGGTACAGCTGGGCGAGTCGGTAGCGATTTGCGAACAGATCGGCGATCCGGCCCTGAGTAAAGGTCCGGTCGAGCGCAAAGTCGTACGCATCGTGACGCCTGGCACCATCAGCGATGAAGCGTTGCTGAACGAGCGTCAGGATAACCTGCTGGCGGCTATCTGGCAGGATTCGCGCGGCTTCGGCTACGCCACGCTGGATATCAGCTCCGGCCGCTTCCGCATTACAGAGCCTGCCGACCGCGAGGCGATGGCCGCTGAACTGCAACGCACCAATCCCGCAGAGCTGCTCTATCCTGAAGATTTCGCCGCGATGGATCTGATTGAAAACCGTCGCGGCATGCGCCGCCGCCCGCTGTGGGAATATGAGCTGGATACCGCGCGTCAGCAGCTTAACCTCCAGTTCGGCACGCGTGATTTAACCGGCTTCGGTGTCGAAAATGCGCATCTGGCGCTGCGCGCGGCAGGCTGCCTGTTGCAGTATGTAAAAGATACGCAGCGCACCTCCCTGCCCCATATCCGCTCCCTGACCATGGAACGTCAGCAGGACAGCATCATTATGGACGCCGCCACCCGACGTAATCTGGAGATTACGCAAAACCTGGCGGGCGGCGTGGACAATACCCTGGCGGCGGTGCTGGATAAAACCGTCACGCCGATGGGCAGCCGTATGCTGAAACGCTGGCTGCATACGCCGGTTCGTGACAGCCGCGTAATCGTTCAGCGGCAGGAAAGCATCGCCGCGCTACAGGATCTGAGCGGCGAGCTGCAGCCGGTGCTGCGTCAGGTGGGCGATCTGGAGCGTATTCTTGCGCGTCTGGCGCTGCGCACCGCACGTCCGCGCGATCTGGCGCGTATGCGTCATGCTTTTCAGCAGCTGCCGGAACTGAATGCGCAGCTGGAAGGCGTCGAGGCCGGCCATCTGCCCGCGCTGCGTCAGCAGATGGGACAATTTGACGAACTGCGCGAGCTGCTGGAACGGGCGATTATCGAAGCGCCGCCGGTGCTGGTGCGCGATGGCGGCGTTATCGCTCCCGGCTATAACGCTGAACTTGACGAGTGGCGCGCGCTGGCGGACGGCGCGACCGACTATCTTGACCGGCTGGAAATACGTGAGCGTGAAAAGCTGGGGCTGGATACCTTGAAGGTTGGCTTCAACGCGGTTCACGGCTATTACATTCAGGTCAGCCGTGGACAAAGTCATCTGGTGCCAATGCATTACGTGCGTCGTCAGACGCTGAAAAACGCTGAACGCTACATCATCCCGGAACTTAAAGAGTATGAGGACAAAGTTCTCACCTCGAAAGGCAAGGCGCTGGCGCTGGAAAAGGCGCTTTATGACGAGCTGTTCGATCTGCTGCTGCCGCATCTGGATGCGCTGCTGCAAAGCGCCGCGGCACTGGCCGAGCTGGACGTATTGACCAACCTGGCGGAGCGCGCCTGGACCTTAAACTATACGCGCCCGACCTTAAGCGACAAACCGGGCATTAAGCTCACCGGCGGGCGTCACCCGGTGGTGGAGCAGGTGTTGAAAGAGCCGTTTATCGCTAACCCGCTGGCGCTTTCCCCGCAGCGCCGCATGCTGGTGATTACCGGCCCGAACATGGGCGGTAAAAGCACCTATATGCGACAGACGGCGCTGATTGTGCTGCTGGCCTGTATCGGCAGCTTCGTGCCCGCGGAGCAGGCGACCATTGGTCCGGTCGATCGCATTTTCACCCGCGTCGGCGCGGCGGACGATCTCGCCTCCGGCCGTTCGACCTTTATGGTGGAGATGACCGAAACCGCTAATATCCTGCACAACGCTACAGAGCATAGCCTGGTGTTGATGGATGAAATCGGGCGCGGCACCTCCACCTATGACGGCCTTTCGCTCGCCTGGGCCTGCGCGGAAAGTCTCGCCAGCCGTATTAAAGCGATGACGCTGTTCGCCACGCACTATTTTGAACTGACCACGCTGGCGGAAAAAATGGAAGGCGTCGCCAATGTGCATCTGGACGCGGTAGAGCATGGCGATACCATCGCCTTTATGCACAGCGTGCAGGAAGGCGCGGCCAGCAAAAGCTACGGCCTGGCGGTGGCCGCGCTGGCCGGCGTGCCGAAAGAGGTGATCAAGCGGGCGCGTCAGAAATTGAAAGAGCTGGAAGCGCTGTCAGGCTCGGCAGCGGCAAGCAACGCCGATGGCCCGCAACTGCCGCTGCTGGTGGAAGAAACCTCGCCGGCTGTCGAAGCGCTGGAGGCGCTGGACCCTGATACGCTTTCGCCGCGTCAGGCGCTAGAGTGGATCTATCGACTGAAATCGCTGCTGTAACGTTGGGTCGGAGAGGCGGCGTCTTCCCTGCGGAGGGAAACCCTGCGGTTGTGGCAACGCGTTTAAAGCGGAGTTGACGAAGCGCCGTTTACATACGGCGCTTTTAATTGCGCGTTAACGAGAATCTGTCCAGTGAGAGTCCTCACCCAGCGGCGGCGCTGCTACTGTACTGCCCCCCAAAAGCTGGACAGAATAATCGAGGCATTAGAGAAAGAGTCCATGTATTCCATGGACTCTTTTTTGTTTCCTGCAAAAGCTAAATAAACTCTTCCACAGCCAAATTATCCATTCTGCTGCTCTTACTCCATGCGCTTCCCTGTTTCTACAACAACCTGTAATGCACCAGTCAATTGAGTAAGATCCGGTTCTGGTTATTCAGATCTTAGGTGAAGAAAAGATTAATTGAGGTATGTAGAGCATTTTTGCAGGTATCGCATGTGCACTTTTATCACTCCGAAGAAGTCGCATCTATACATATGCCAAACATCTGCATATACTTGGAATATGCTAAAACCAGTTGGTCAGGAGAAATACCATGAGAACCGTATCAATATTCAAAAACGGTAATAATCGCGCTATCCGTCTGCCCCGAGACCTGGATTTTGAGGGAGTGAGCGAACTGGAGATCATCCGGGAAGGTGACAGCATTATCCTTCGTCCCGTTCGCCCAACATGGGGTTCGTTTACTCAGCTCGAAAAAGCCGAGTCAGACTTTATGGCCGAGCGTGGGGACATCGTCAGCGATGAAGGACGGTTTGACCTGTGATCAAGACCTATATGCTGGACACCAACATTTGCTCCTTCATCATGCGTGAGCAGCCGGAAGCTGTCATTAAACGGCTGGAGCAGGCAGTACTGCGCAATCATCGTATCGTGGTTTCGGCCATCACCTATGCCGAGATGCGTTTCGGTACGATCGGAAAGAAGGTATCTCCCCGCCACGGCTTGCTCGTCGAAGCTTTCTGCGCCCGTCTCGATGCAATCCTCTCCTGGGACCGCGCCGCGGTGGACGCAACCACAGAGATTAAGGCCGCGCTGACTGCGGCCGGGACGCCAATCGGTCCGAACGACACGGCGATTGCCGGGCATGCCATCGCCGCCGGCGCCGTACTGGTGACGAACAACGTGCGAGAGTTTGAGCGTGTGCCTGGGCTGGTTCTGGAAGACTGGGCTAACTGACGGCAGAAAGAATCTTGAAAACAGTAATATCCGCTTTGTGCCAGAGGCGGACATTGATAACTTTCAATTTTACTTCTGGCAAACTCCAGCCGCATAGTCTCAACAACGCGTGCCGAAGACAGTCCCGTGTGCCTTAAAACTCCCGTGATAACAGTGCAATTTACTTAGTTGATATGGGACGTAATACGTTACCGTACCCGACACACCTCTAAAATTTTCTCTCTAAGCCAGCGGTGCCCGGGATCCTTTTCCATTCTTGGGTGCCACATCTGCGACACCACAATGTTCCGGGTTTTGAATGGCAATTCAAAGGCATGTAAATTTTCTGTCATTCGTTGGTTGCGCAAGTACAGCGCGGGAACCATGGCGATAAGGTCGGAGGCCAGTGCGACGGATAACGCAGTCGGAAAGCCTGGAACCACACTCACCACTTTGCGCGTGACGCCTAATGCCGCCAGGGCATCATCGACAAAACCATGTAACACCCCGTCGGGTGACGCCACCACATGTCCCCAGGCAATATAATCTTCAACGCTTATTCCCGGCTGTGATGCCAGCGGATGCTCCTTGCGCACCGCTCCAATAAAGCGATCCTGAAAGAGTCTCTGCACCCGAATTTCTGGCCCCATATTGCTCTGGACGCCAATATCTAGGTCAACTAAACCCTCTCGAAGATAACGAGACGTTTTTTCAGGTTTCGGTGCAAAGCGTATGCAAATACCTGGGGCCGCTTCGGCTACGGCGGCAATGAGCAGTGGGCCAAATGCCACGACAAAACCATCATTGGCCCTGATGGTGAACAGCCGTTCGAGGTTTTCCACCTTGAGCATCCCGGATGAGGGCTGAAGTACTGCCCTCGCCTCATAGACCGCGCTTCTGGCACGATCCCGGGTTGCTTCAGCCCAAGGGGTGAGCACCATGTTACGTCCTGCTCGCACCAGAATTGGATCCCCCGTCACTTCACGTAGCCTGCTGAGTGTGCGGCTCATCGCTGAGGTACTCAGGTTTAAGCGTCGAGCTGCCCCCGCAACGCTGGCTTCTGCCAGCAAAAAGTCGAGCGCGACAAGCAAGTTAAAATCAGGGTCGGACATATTGGTTCCTACTAAGAATTCAGATATGACGTCGAATGCAATTATACAGTGCAAATACTGCATCTTCCGCCTTGACTCGCTGCTGATTATAGTTTTCGTATCCCTCCTTTCACAGGCATAAAGATGACAACGTTATTTTCAAATCAACCGGGCGATGAAGGCCTGCCGGGACAAGAGCGTGCACGCGTCATGGCCGCCGTGATGACCACGACGCTGATGGGCGTGTTTGACGGCACGATGATCAACATCGCCCTGCCATCCATGGCAAAAGCGATGCAGGTACCGGCGAATGTCTCGGTCTGGTTCGCCAACGGTTACCTGCTCTCCGCCGCCATGACGTTGGCTATCTTCGCTGCGCTGGCAGTACGCGTCGGTTACCGGCCAGTGTTTCTTTCAGGCCTTACCGTCTTTACGCTCACTTCACTGGGTTGTGCGCTGGCCAGTACCCCAGCGATGCTCATCGGAATGCGCATTATGCAAGGGATCGGCGGCGCAGCTACCCTGAGCATTGCCCCGGCGATACTGCGTTCTGTTTTCCCCGGCCGATTGCTTGGCCGTATTCTTGGACTACATGCCCTGCTTATTGCTTCAAGCTCGGCCATAGCGCCTGTGCTTGGCGGCACAGTGCTGGACATAATGAGCTGGAAATGGTTGTTCGCCATAAACGTGCTCCCTGGCACCGTTTCCCTGTTGCTGGTATTCAGGTCGCTGCCACGAAAACCGGCGTCCGATAGAACGCCGTTCGATACGTCAGGAGCTGTGCTTTCTGCAATACTTTTAGGCTCAATGGTGATGGCGGCAAACAGCTTCTCCTCAGACCATCACATCAGTGTCGAGGCTATCAACTGGAGTCTGCTCGCGATGCTCAGCGCCATAACATTTATCTGGCAGATACGCCGGGTAACACATCCTTTATTACCACCCGTAATTTTCAAAAATGGACGCTTTACCTTGGCCGCTTTAACTTCGCTAGCCTGTTTTGTGAGCCAAGGAATTACCTTTATTGCGCTGCCATTTCTGTTTCAGAGCGTGTATGGCTACAGCCCTGTAGTTTCGGCGTTACTCTTTACGCCATGGCCGATCGGCATTGTGTTGATAGCTCCTCATGCAGGCCGTTGGGCCGACATATTTTCAGCGCCTCTGATTTCTACCGTTGGGTTAGCTCTTTTTGTTGTGGGTTTGATTTTGCTGGCCACGCTACCCGCCAGCCCTACGGCATGGGATATCTGTTTACGTAGCCTGTGGTGCGGCATCGGATTTGGTTGTTTCCAAAGCCCTAACAACCGGGAGATGCTCTCTAACGTATCCCGCGACTATGCCAGCTACGCATCAGGCGTATTGTCTATCGTCCGGACGTTCGGTCAATGCCTCGGTGCTGCTGTCATGGGGGCACTGCTGGCAATAAATGAACTACAGGCTGTCCATTATGCTCTGTGGATTGCTGTCGTCGCTTCTGCGGCATCAGTGGTATTGAGCGTGAGCCGGTTACGTAAAACAGGCCTGGCGGCAACCTGAACTCGCGTGCTCATTCTGTCTTGTAGCTGCGATTGCGAATGGATGGCACTCAGCTAAGGCATTTGAAGCTAATTATATTGATTTAGTTATGCTGATCGTAAAGCAGCCTGTATCAAAGGCTTTTTCTTCTTGCACGAAGTTAATGAGGAAGTAAATTCCCGTAAAGGACATTAACCTGATTTCGGTCCGCTTTGTGTCAGAAGCGGACATTGAAAATATTTTGACTCAGTTAACGTCGAAGATCCGCTGACTTGCTTTCAAGTATGTTAATGATTAAATCGCGTGGAAAAATTGTCTCATTGGTGTGTATGAGCTCTTCTATGGTCCACCAATGATGATCGCGAATGACTTCCTTTTCATTGCTACTCCATCCTGAGCGGTCAAAATCTACTGTATTTGCATTAATCATAAAGAAACGCTCATCAGCAAGTACTGTCTCTCCACTTGGTAGCATCATTGTGAAGGTTCGGGACGCTATTTGTGGTCCTGTTAATGTTCTTGTCAAACCCGTTTCTTCAAATAATTCGCGTATAACGGCCTGCTCGAAAGATTCATTTTTTTCAAACCCTCCTCCCGGAGTTGCCCAGTATGTTTTTCCCCTCAGAGCATCATCTTTATGACAGAACCTAAAGAGCAAGACATGATTTTCAGGCGAAAGAATGATCAGTCGAGATGATGGTCGAATGCGCACGTCCCCCCCTTAAAAAGGCTTAATTACTGATTCTCAATATTTATGTAAACATAAATTGCAGCCTGAATCGCCCTATAGGTCTCCATTTTCTTACAGCTTTAATCTCAATCAACGTCCGCTCCTCGCTCGTAGCAGACAGTGAGCTTGTGTCAGACTGCTTTGTACCGGAATAGAATGGGGAACATCCTGCGGCAAATTGCTGAAAAGCATTCGGATTAATATATAAACACTGGGTTCTGGTCATGCCCTGTAGCACTACAAGCCATGCGATAGGGTTGAAAAAGGTTAAAATCAATTACCTCTGCAAGCTTGTCTAGAGGTCATTGACTTCAGATAACGAACCCGTGAAGGACTACTTTTTGAAAACGCTTCGCCTTAATTATTCGATGCTGTCTCCCGACGCTTATCAAGGAATGCTGGCAGCCAAAAAAGCGCTGGATAACAGCACCCTTGGTAAAAAACTCATTGAGCTTGTTTATCTTCGAATTTCACAAATAAACGGCTGCGCCTTTTGCCTGGAAATGCACGCTAAGTCGCTGAGGGAGGGTGGTGAAAGTCTCACCAGGCTTGATGCGCTTTCAGGCTGGCATGTCAGCCCACACTTCAGTGAAAAAGAAAGAGCTGCGCTTGCCTGGGCCGAAACATTGGCTCGGGTAGATCAGACGCACGCGCCGGATGATGTCTATGAAGCGCTCAGTTCGTTTTTCAGCGATCGGGAGATCTCTGATTTAACTTTTGCTATATCCCTGATGAGTGCCTTCAACCGCCTGGCTATTGGAATGCGCCAGTAGCTGGCTGAGCCCGAGCTCAGCCAGAATGACAACAGGCACAGGCTGTTTCAGGTCGCCGAGGGCCAGCCTTCAAATTTCTGGCCTCAGTGCTATGCAGCTTAATTGCAGGCCTCGCCTGTTATCATTAATACACGTCATAACGTCAACTTTTCGCTCATAGCGGACATATTCCCCATTCATTTCAGACGTTGTTCAGGCTTGAGAACTGGATGACATTCTTAACACTATCATCAAAAATGTAAAAATCCTGCGCAAGCTGATTAAGCCTTATCATCATTTTCTTTATGGTGCTTCTTTGATGAAAATCACCACATCAAATCCGTAGCGGGTAGGTTTTCAGGCGATATTCAACCGGGCTGAGTCCGTTAAATTTAAGACTGATTCGGCGGGCGTTGTAGTAATGAATATAATCCTCAAGAACGACCTTCAGTTCGTCGACATCGTTGAATTTACGGGTGTAAAAGCATTCTGATTTTAACGTCCCGAAAAAGCATTCCGCACAGGCATTATCCATACAGTTTCCTTTGCGGGACATACTTTGCAGAACCCCAAACTTCCGTAACTGATACTGATACCATCGATGCCGGTATTGCCAGCCCTGATCTGAGTGAAGAACTGGCGTGCTGTTTGCGTCCATTCTGGCGAATGCCTTAATCAACATGTCATCAATCATCGGCATTGTCGGGCGTTCTGAAATACTGTAGGAAATCACTTCGTTATTGAAGAGATTGATGATGGGAGAAAGATAGAGTTTGCGGCCGTTGACAGCGAACTCCGTGACGTCTGTTACCCATTTTTCATTGGGCCGGCTGGCTTTGAAGTTTCGTTGCAGGAGGTTGTCAGCAGTACATCCACGTTCGCCACGCCAGGAGGTGTAGCGCTTTACTTTGATAGCTGCTTTTAGGTCAAGGCCGTTCATCAGGCGTTGAACCACCTTATGGTTGATTACTCCCCCTCTCTTCTGAGCGCCAGCGTTACCCGTCGATAGCCATAGCGGCCCTGGTTTTCATCATATATCTCGCTGATTCGACAATTTATTTCATCGTATTTACCCGGAGACCGGAGCGCCCTGAGGTGATAGTAAACGTGCTCCTGGGTATCCGGGCAATACTCAGCAGCTGGTCAGGGGAATAATGCTGCTTAATTCGTCGACAACGCAAACCTTATCTCTTACCGAACTAAGGCTTTCAGCTTTTATAGATAAACTATCCGTAATTCAAGACGTTTGACTTTCCTTTCAAGTTCATGAATCCGTTGTTCTTTCGATCTTTCCTCTGCGGCTTCAATAAGTTCAGGGTGTTCAGCCATGTAAGATACCCTTTTTGTGCCTACCTTGAGTGAGCGAAGCCCTTCTTCACCATGCTCTTTGTACACTTTTAGCCATTTGGCCATAGATGATGCACCTGCAACATTGAATTTAGTCGCGGCCTGAGTCTGGGATATCTGACCGGAAAGCACGGCTTTTACAGCTTCAATTCTGATCTCAGGATCAATTGATACGCCCTTATCTCTGAGCCTTAATCCCTCTTCTCCATAAGCATCATAGGCTGCAACCCAGATTCTCACCTGGATTCTGAGTATGTTGAAACGGGCTGAAGTTAATCGATAGCCTTCATCGCTAACAAGATAGTGCATAACGACTTCAAGGCGTTCTTGAGGGTATATTTACGTCCGGGCATAGGACTTTCCAGTTTGAAAGTCCAACTAAATGGGTGCATTACATACTGAGGCTTTATCGCAGGCAATAAAAAAGCGGTGGTCACGGACCACCGCTTTTCGCATTACCTGTTCTTCAAACGCTATTACTCGCGGAACAGCGCTTCGATACTCAGGCCCTGCGCCTGCAGAATTTCACGCAGACGACGCAGACCTTCAACCTGAATCTGACGCACACGCTCACGGGTCAGACCGATTTCGCGGCCCACATCCTCAAGCGTTGCCGCTTCGTAACCTAACAGGCCGAAACGACGAGCCAGTACTTCACGCTGTTTGGCATTCAGTTCAAACAACCACTTAACGATGCTCTGCTTCATATCATCGTCCTGCGTGGTGTCTTCCGGGCCGTTATCCTTTTCATCGGCCAGGATATCCAACAGCGCTTTCTCAGAATCTCCGCCCAGCGGCGTATCAACTGAGGTAATGCGTTCGTTGAGACGCAACATACGGCTTACGTCATCAACCGGTTTATCCAGCTGTTCGGCGATCTCTTCCGCGCTCGGCTCATGATCAAGCTTGTGCGACAGTTCACGCGCGGTGCGCAGATAAACATTCAACTCCTTGACGATGTGAATCGGCAGGCGGATGGTACGGGTTTGATTCATAATCGCCCGTTCAATCGTCTGACGAATCCACCAGGTGGCGTACGTTGAGAAACGGAACCCACGCTCTGGGTCGAATTTTTCAACAGCACGAATCAAGCCAAGGTTACCCTCTTCAATCAGGTCCAACAGTGCCAGACCACGATTGCTGTAACGGCGAGCAATCTTCACCACCAGTCGTAAGTTACTTTCGATCATGCGACGACGAGATGAGATATCTCCTTTCAGTGCGCGGCGAGCGAAGAAAACTTCTTCCTCTGCCGTCAACAGCGGAGAATAACCAATTTCGCCGAGGTAAAGCTGCGTCGCATCTAAAACACGTTGCGTCGCACCCTGTGACAACAACTCTTCTTCTGCCAGTTCATTATCACCAGGGTCATTTTCAACAAGAGCCTTCTCGTCGAAAATCTCAGCTCCGTTCTCGTCGAATTCCGCATCTTCGTGTAACTCGTTAACTTTCAGCGTATTCTGGCTCATAAGCGGCTCCTACCCGTGATCCCTGGGCAGAACTTCAAGGCTCTGCCCGTTTATCGCTGCGGTAAATAACGCAACGGGTTGACGGATTTCCCCTTGTAACGAATTTCAAAATGCAATCTAACTGAACTGGTTCCGGTGCTACCCATGGTAGCTATCTTCTGCCCCGCCTTCACTTCTTGTTGTTCCCGGACCAGCATTGTGTCGTTATGGGCGTAGGCACTCAGGTAGTCATCATTATGTTTGATGATAATCAGGTTACCGTAACCGCGCAGCGCATTACCTGCATACACTACACGCCCGGACGCGGTGGCAACCACAGGTTGTCCTCGTGAACCGGCGATATCGATGCCTTTATTACCGCCTTCAGCAGCAGAGAAGTTATCGATAATCTTACCGTCGGTAGGCCAACGCCAACCAGCCACAGGGGTTGAACTGGACGTTGTACTGCTTACCGTCGGCGGTGCGGTAACCGGGGCTGTCGTCGTTGCAACAGTTGTTGTCCCCGTTGAAGGCAGCATTTTGCCTCCGCCTGATTTTCCTGAATCATCAGAATACGTAATAACAGGTTGCTGCGCAACTGTAGAAGTTTTGATTTGTGCAGAACCAGGAGAATTCGGAACGCCACCCTGCGTTGCATCAGCTACGGTGATCGCATTGCCGCCGGTAATCGGCGATCCTGAGCCATTACCAACCTGCAAAGCCTGACCTACATTGAGGTTGTAAGGCGCAGCGATATTATTTCGTTGGGCTAAATCACGAAAATCATTGCCGGTAATCCAGGCAATATAGAACAACGTGTCGCCTCGTTTTACTGTATATGTATCACCGCTGTAACTACCTTTCGGAATATTCTCATAACTGCGGTTGTAAACAATCCGACCATTTTGCGTAGTTACATTAGCATTGCTGCTGTTAGCTGAAGAAGAAAATACAGGTCTGGATGGCACTGAACCGTTCGTCATGCCGCCGCCTGAAGTGAGCATCCCACCGCCCCCAGACTGTGACTGGCTGCCAACAGTGCTAATCGGGGCCTGTGTGTTATCATCAGAAGTACAGCCCGCCAGCCAAAATCCAATCAGTGAAACAGCCGCAACGCGGCTCAACGTAAAAAGTGGGCTTCCCATGCTCATTTATCCCCCGTGATAACAAACCTGTGACGAGCTTTTAAAACTGTGGGCGTCATTTGTTACGCCCGGCTATCTGCTGCTGGCAGATGAAAAGGCTGATACTAACAACAACCTAATCCCGGTGCCATTAATCAGTTGTGAAGAAATGCGTAGTGCCTCAACGCCGGATCAGGCCAGATCGCCTTTCACCAGCGGAACAAAGCGCACCGGCTCAATCGTATCCACGACAAACTCGTCGCCCCGGCGACGGATGCGCTTCAGCTGCTGCAATTCCTCGCCTACCGGCAAAACCATAATGCCGCCGTCATCCAGCTGCGACATCAGAGCGACCGGAATTTCCGGCGGCGCCGCAGTAACGATGATGGCGTCAAAAGGGGCGCGTGCCGCCCATCCTTCCCAGCCATCGCCGTGACGCGTAGAAACGTTATGTAAATCAAGCTGCTTCAGGCGTCGTTTTGCCTGCCACTGTAACCCTTTGATGCGTTCGACGGAGCAGACGTGATCCACCAGATGCGCAAGTATAGCCGTCTGGTAGCCGGAGCCGGTGCCGATTTCCAGCACGCGCGACGCCGGCTTCAGCTCCAGCAACGAGGTCATCCTGGCTACCATATAGGGCTGCGAGATGGTCTGCCCGGAGCCGATGGGCAACGACATATTTTCCCAGGCCTTGTGCGCCAACGCCTCATCGACAAAACGTTCGCGCGGCACATCGCCGATCGCTTTCAGCAACAGCTCATCATCAATGCCCTGCTGACGTAGTTGATCCAGTAAAGCCTCGATGCGTCTGCTTACCATAGCGCCTCGACTCCGGCTTTGGTTAACCAACTGCCAACCACCTCTTGCGCCTGATGGGCGGTGAGATCGACATGCAGCGCGGTAACGGAAACATAGCCTTCATCGACCGCGGCGAAATCGGTGTCTGGCCCGGCGTCATGCTTGTCGCCCGGCGGACCGATCCAGTAAAGCGTATTGCCGCGCGGATCCTGCTGCGGAATAACCTTATCGGCGGGATGACGACTACCGCAGCGGGTGACGCGGATGCCTTTGATCTGTTCAAGCGGCAGGTCAGGCACGTTGATATTGAGGATGCGGCCGGTGCGCAGCGGTTCGCGTTGCAGCCCCTGCAAAATCGCGCAGGTGACGGCGGCGGCGGTAGCGTAATGCTGATGACCATCCAGCGAGACCGCGAGCGCCGGCAGTCCCAGATGGCGCCCTTCCATCGCCGCGGCCACCGTGCCGGAATAGATGACGTCGTCGCCGAGGTTAGGTCCGGCATTAATGCCAGAAACGACAATATCCGGTCGCGGATGCATTAGCGCGTTCACACCGAGGTAAACGCAATCGGTAGGCGTGCCCATCTGCACAGCAATATCGCCGTTAGGCCAGCTAAAGGTACGCAGCGGCGTTTCCAGCGTCAGCGAGTTGGAGGCGCCGCTGCGGTTGCGATCGGGCGCGACAATCTGCACCTCCGCAAACTCGCGTAACGCTTTCGCCAGCACCTGAATCCCTGGCGCCTGAATGCCGTCATCGTTACTCAGCAATATCCGCATCGTTACCTTCCTGTTCGAAAAGTTCCCTGACTATGCTGGTGGCGAAGCTACCTGCCGGCAACCAGAAACTGAGCGTCAGCGTAGCATCGTCGCTCCAGCTCCAGCGCATATCGCGCGGGATAACTAACATGGCGCGGCGGGCAGCGTCGACGCGCTCGCGCTCAAGCAGCGCAATCAGCGTCTCTTCGCCCGCCAGACTCTGCTGTTCAAACGCCAGCGCGGCGTCGCGGCTGCCCCACTCGCCGCTGCCGGGCAGCGGCGCGGTAATGCGCAGCTCATTATTATCGATACGCTGTTGCAGCTGCGGCAGCTCTTCCTGCGTCGCCACAAACCAGCTGCCGCGTCCGGTGAGCTGTAGCGCGTCACCGGGCAGCGCCCGCGTCAGACCGCCCTGTTCCGCCAGCCGGTCGCTGACAACCTGATTGAACAGCGCGCTGCGCGCGGCGGAAAGCAGAAAGCTGCGTTTATTACGCTCGCGCACGCGGATTTCATTGCTGGCCCAGCGCTTCGCCTGATCGAGGTTATTGCCCTGAATGCCGAAGCGTTGCTGACCAAAATAGTTCGGCGCGCCGCTGACGCAGATGCGTTGCAGGCGCTCTTCCACCCTGGCGCGATCGCTGATCTGGCGCAGCACCAGTTTAAAGGCGTTGCCCGCCAGCGCGCCGGTGCGTAGCTTGCGCTTATGACGCGCCACCTGCAGAATTTCGCAGCCTTCCAACGAAAAGGCGGAAAAATCGGGCGTATCTTTACCAGGCAGACGCAGGCAGAGCGTCTGCTCCGTGACCGCATAGCGGTCTTTCATCCCGGCGAAGCTGACGTCGCGCGGATGGATTTTGGCGAACTTCGCCAGCGCGTCGGCAACAAAGCGGGTATTGCATCCGGTTTTGCGGATGCGCACCAGAAGATGCTCGCCTTCGCCGTCCGCCTCGTAGCCGAGATCCTCGATAACCTCGAAATCGTCCGGGCTGGCCTTAAGCTGCCCCTGAACGCCGGGCTTGCCGTACAGCCACTGCCATTCTGGTAACGCCATTACGCCTCCGCCCTTATCAATAGCGCCACCGCTTCGCAGGCGATGCCTTCGCCGCGGCCGGTAAAGCCCAGTTTTTCGGTCGTGGTGGCCTTCACGTTGACGTCGTCCATATGGCAGCCGAGATCTTCGGCGATATTGATGCGCATTTGCGGCACATGCGGCAGCATTTTCGGCGCCTGGGCGATGATCGTCACGTCGACGTTGCCTATACGGTAGCCCTTCGCCTGAATGCGGCGCCACGCTTCGCGCAGCAGGCCGCGACTGTCGGCGCCTTTAAATGCCGGATCGGTATCGGGAAAAAGCTTGCCGATATCGCCCAGCGCGGCGGCGCCCAGCAGCGCATCCGTCAGCGCATGCAGCGCGACGTCGCCGTCTGAATGCGCGATAAATCCATGGTCGAACGGAATCCGCACGCCGCCAATAATCAACGGGCCTTCGCCACCGAAAGCATGGACGTCAAAACCGTGACCAATACGCATCATGCGCACTCCTTGTTATGTAATTGAGTAAGGTAAAACGCCGCCAGCGCCAGGTCTTCAGGACGCGTGACCTTAATGTTATCGCTGCGGCCAGCCACCAGCTCAGGATGATAGCCGCAATATTCCAGCGCAGATGCTTCATCGGTGATGGTGGCGCCTTCGTTCAGCGCGCGCGTCAGGCACTGGCGCAACAGCGCAAGCGGAAACAGCTGCGGCGTCAGCGCGTGCCACAGCGCTTCGCGCTCTACCGTATGGGCAATCGCGTCTTTGCCTGGCTCGCTGCGCTTCATCGTATCGCGCACCGGCGCGGCCAAAATGCCGCCTACGCGGCTATGGCGGCTGATGGCTAACAAACGCTGTAAATCTTCCGCCGCCAGGCAGGGACGCGCTGCGTCATGCACCAGGACCCAGTCAGCGCGTTCGGCTGAGCTCAGTCCCGCCAGTACGGAATCGGCGCGCTGTTTTCCCCCAATGACCGGGAGAATGCGGCTATCGTTAGCCAGCGGCAGCTGTTGAAAATAGTTGTCTTCTGGACTGAGCGCAACAATCACCCGGTTAATCGCCGGATGCGCCAGCAGACTGGCGATGCTGTGTTCCAGAATGGTGGAGTGACCAATAGTCAGGTACTGCTTGGGGCGCCCGGATTGCATACGGCTGCCGATACCGGCAGCGGGCACCACGGCGATAATATCCGGCCAGGAGTCAGTTAATGTGGTCATTGCTATCGTTGTTGGTTCGGCAAGGCCTGCTGCCCGTTACGTTTATTTTGATCCGACACCAGGCGATAGAAGGTCTCGCCGGGTCTAATCATCCCCAGCTCATTACGTGCGCGCTCCTCAATCGCCTCCGAACCGCCGTTGAGATCGTCGATTTCGGCAAACAACTGATCGTTGCGCGCTTTTAATTTGGCATTGTTCGCCTGTTGTACCACGACGTCATCGCTGACGCGGGTGTAATCATGAATCCCATTCTTGCCCAGCCACAGCGAATATTGCAGCCAGGCCAGCAATGCAAGTAACAGCAGCGTCAGTTTTCCCATCCCCGCCCCCTGAAAAACGGCTCAATCATCCCACAACTTTTCGCCGGACTCCACTCTACAGGCGAAATTGCGCCGCATTCTCAGCGAGACGCCTGAAAATAGTGCTGCGGGTAAAGTTTTGTAACCTGCGGTCGCGTTTGATCATGCCCTGAACGGGGCTCGGCATCCGTCAGCCGCTTCGCTGAGCAGCCGCTCGTCGCGTCTTAAACAGAGCGCAGAGGGCTTACCAGCCGGTAAGCCAGGAGAAGAGCAGCCAGAAGAGGCAGACGACGGTGGCAAGGGTGAGCAGCAGCGTCCAGATAAGCTGACCGCGCAGCAGCAGGCCGAAGACGATGCCTGTCAGCACCGCAACCGGCAGCAGCGCAAGGAAAAAAGGCCAGGTATAGAGCAGAAAAAACAGCGTGTTGGAGCCATACAGCAGAAAGGGGATCGCTAGCGCGCACCAGTAAGAGATGAAACCGATAACGCCGCCAGGAAACGACCAGGCGCGTTCGTCCTGGTCATGATCGTTTTTACGGGCCAGCAGGGGTGTAACATTATGCATAGGTATCCTGTTGTTGCGCGTAGCGGCCTGCTCTCAGGCAGTTTGCCGCTGCAATCTCAGGCTTTGATAATATCGCGCCCGCGCAGCAGATCTAACAGTTGCGCCGTTAATTTTGTTACCAATTGTTCGCCATCAAGATGGATTTCCGGTAGCGAAGGCGCCTCATAAACCGCGTCGATACCGGTGAAATTACGCAGCTCGCCCGCGCGCGCTTTTTTATATAATCCTTTCGGATCGCGCGCCTCGCAGATCGCCAGCGGCGTATCGACAAACACCTCGATAAACTGCCCGTCGCCCAGCATTTCCCGCACCATCTGACGCTCTGCGCGATGCGGAGAGATAAAGGCGGTCAGCACCACCAGCCCGGCGTCTACCATCAGCCTGGCGACTTCGCCGACGCGGCGGATATTCTCCTTGCGATCCGCGTCGCTGAAGCCTAAATCGCGGCAAAGTCCGTGGCGCACGTTGTCGCCGTCAAGCAGATAGGTGCTGACGCCCAGCTGATGCAGCGCCTGTTCCAGCGCGCCCGCCACCGTGGACTTACCTGAGCCGGAAAGCCCGGTAAACCAGAGCACGACGCCCTGATGACCGTGCTGCCGCTCGCGATCGGCACGCGTCACCGCATGCGCGTGCCAGACCACATTCTCATCGTGCGCGGCCATCTTATTTCGCACCCAGATCGCGTAAGTCACGCGCTTCCCAGTGTGGGAAGTGACGACGGATCAGCGCGTTCAGCTCCAGCTCGAAGGCGGAGAAATCGCCGCGGCTGAGGCTGGCGTTCTGCTGCGGCTGACGGATCATGCCCGCGCCGACGGTGACATTGGAGAGGCGATCGATAAAGATCATCCCGCCGGTCACCGGATTCTGCTGATAGGGATCGATCACCATCGGTTCGTCAAAAGTCACGTTAACCAGACCGATGCCGTTCAGCGGCAGCGCGTCGACATCGCTGTTGTGGGTCAGGTTATTGATATTGACCTGATAGTCGATGCTTTCGATGCGCGCGCGGGTTTTCTTGCCGGCGATTTTGACGTCGAAGCTCTGTCCCGGCGTCAGCGCCTGCTCCGCCATCCACACCACGTCGACCGCCGCGCCCTGCACCGCCTTCAGCGTCTCATCCGCCGCTACCAGCAGATCGCCGCGGCTGATATCGATTTCATCGCTCAGCACGATAGTGATCGCCTCGCCCGGCCCCGCTTCAGGCAGGTCGCCGTCAAAGGTGACGATGCGCGCGACGGAGGATTCCACGCCCGACGGCAGCGCTTTAATGCGCTGTCCGACGCGCAGGATGCCGGAGGCCAGCGTTCCGGCATAGCCGCGGAAATCGAGGTTGGGACGGCTGACATACTGCACCGGGAAGCGCATCGGCTGGCTTTCCACCACGCGGTTGACCTCAACAGTTTCCAGCACGTCCAGCAGCGTCGGGCCGCTGTACCAGTTCATCGTGCTACTCTGCGTCGCAACATTATCGCCTTCCAGCGCAGACATCGGCACGAAGCGAATATCAAGAGAGCCCGGCAGCTGTGCGGCGAAGTCCAGGTAGTCCTGTTTGATCTGCTCGTAGCGATCCTGGCTGTATTCCACCAGATCCATCTTATTAATCGCCACCACCAGATGCTTAATGCCCAGCAGCGTGGAGATAAAGCTGTGGCGACGCGTCTGATCCAGCACGCCTTTACGGGCGTCGATCAGCAGAATTGCCAGGTCGCAGGTGGACGCACCGGTGGCCATGTTGCGGGTGTACTGCTCGTGTCCCGGCGTGTCGGCGATAATAAACTTACGCTTTTCTGTGGAGAAATAGCGGTAGGCGACATCAATGGTAATGCCCTGCTCGCGCTCCGCCTGCAGGCCATCCACCAGCAGCGCCAGATCGAGCTTCTCGCCCTGGGTGCCGTGACGTTTGCTGTCGTTGTGCAGCGACGAGAGCTGATCTTCATAAATCTGGCGCGTGTCGTGCAGCAGACGCCCGATCAGCGTGCTTTTGCCGTCGTCGACGCTGCCGCAGGTGAGAAAACGCAGCAGGCTTTTATGCTGTTGCGCATGCAGCCAGGCTTCTACCCCGCCCTGTTCGGCGATCTGTTGTGCAATAACGGTATTCATCTGGCGTCTCCTCAGAAATAGCCCTGACGTTTCTTCAGCTCCATTGAGCCAGCCTGGTCGCGGTCAATCACGCGGCCCTGTCGCTCGCTGGTGGTGGAAACCAGCATCTCTTCAATGATCTCGGGCAGCGTCTGCGCAGAGGATTCTACCGCGCCGGTCAGCGGCCAGCAGCCCAGGGTACGGAAACGCACCATACGCTGTTTGATCTCTTCGCCCGGCTGAAGATCGATGCGATCGTCATCAATCACCATCAGCATGCCGTCGCGTTCCAGTACCGGACGCTCGGCCGCCAGATAAAGCGGCACGATGTCGATATTTTCCAGGAAGATGTACTGCCAGATATCCAGCTCGGTCCAGTTAGAGAGCGGAAACACGCGAATGCTTTCGCCTTTGTTGATCTGGCCGTTGTAGTTGTGCCACAGCTCCGGGCGCTGGTTTTTCGGGTCCCAGCGATGAAAGCGGTCGCGGAAAGAGTAGATGCGCTCTTTGGCACGCGACTTCTCTTCATCGCGCCGCGCGCCGCCGAACGCGGCGTCGAAACCATATTTGTTCAGCGCCTGCTTCAACCCTTCGGTTTTCATGATGTCGGTATGCTTGGCGCTGCCGTGCACGAACGGGTTGATGCCCATCGCCACTCCTTCCGGGTTGCGATGCACAATCAGCTCCGCGCCGATCTCTTTTACCGTGCGGTCGCGGAACGCGTACATATCGCGGAATTTCCAGCCGGTATCAACATGCAGCAGCGGGAACGGCAGCGTGCCGGGCCAGAAAGCTTTGCGCGCCAGGTGCAGCATTACCGATGAATCTTTGCCGATGGAGTAAAGCATCACCGGATTGCCAAATTCAGCCGCCACTTCGCGGATAATATGGATACTCTCCGCCTCCAGTTGACGCAGATGAGTCAGTCGTTTTTGATCCATAATGTTTCCTTAAGCCAAATTCACAACGGCGGAGTCGCGTCCCGCCTGCTGCGCTGAATGTTGAAACCAGGCCAGCTGCGCGTGCAGATTCACCACTTCGCCGATCACCAGCAGCGCAGGCGTCGGCGCCTGCTGAGCCAGCGTTTCCAGCTCGGCCAGCGTGCCGGTCAATACCTGCTGATCCTGCCGCGTGCCGCGTCCGATCACCGCGACCGGCGTCGTCGCTGCGCGGCCATGGGCGATGAGCTGCTGCGAAATTTCCGCCGCTTTCACCGTGCCCATATAGATGGCCAGCGTCTGGCGGGAACGCGCCAGCGACGGCCAGTCGATAGCGTCGCCGTCTGCGCGGCAGTGTCCGGTAATAAACAGCACGCTCTGCGCATAGTCGCGATGGGTCAGCGGAATGCCCGCATAGGCGGTAGCGCCTGACGCCGCCGTCACTCCCGGCACGACCTGGAACGGAATGCCCGCTTCCTGCGCCGCCTGCAACTCTTCGCCGCCGCGCCCGAAGATAAAGGGATCGCCGCCCTTCAGGCGCACTACGCGTTTCCCTTTGCTCGCCAGCTGGACCAGCAGGCGATTGGTCTCTTCCTGCGCCACCGAATGCGCGCCGGCGCGTTTGCCGACGCAGAGCCGGTCGGCGTCGCGGCGCACTAAATCAAGGATCTCGTCGCTGACCAGATGGTCATACAGCACCACGTCCGCCTGCTGCATGACCTGTAACGCGCGCAGCGTCAGCAGGCCCGCGTCGCCCGGACCGGCGCCGACTAAAATAATTTCGCCCTGCTGCGGCGGCGCATCCGTTAACTGCGCGTCCAGCGTCTGCTTTGCGCCCTGCACGTTGCCCGCCGCCATCTGGCTGGCGAACAGACCGTTGAACGCGCGCTCCCAAAAGCGACGACGATCGGACATTTTGCTGAAGCGCTGTTTGACCTTATCGCGCCACTCCCCCGCCACCTGCGCCATCTGCCCCAGGTTGGCGGGCAGCAGCGCCTCCAGCTTTTCGCGCAGCATACGCGCCAGCACCGGCGCGGTGCCGCTGGAGGAGATCGCCACCACCAGCGGCGAGCGATCGACAATGGACGGGAAGATAAAGGAGCATTTCGGCTGATCGTCGACCACGTTCGCCAGCAGGCGACGCTGGTTCGCCGCCTCGAACACGCGCGCGTTAAGCGCGCCGTCGTCGGTGGCGGCAATGACCAGGTAAACGCTATCCAGCTGGGCCTCGTCGAACGATGTCGCCAGCCATTCCAGCTGCTGTTTGTCCGCCAGCTCCCGCAGCTCGGCGCAGAGTTCGCGTGCGGCAATCTGCACGCGCGCGCCCGCGCGACGCAGCAGCTCAATTTTTCGCGCCGCCACATCGCCGCCGCCAACAACCAGCACCGGCTTTGCTTTCAGATCGGCAAATATAGGGAGATAATCCACGTCGGCCTTACTTCAATAACAAAAAGTTAACGCGACTATACGACTGCTGCTTCAGGCAGATGAAATTACGAATTGGAATGAGTAGTTACCGAATGGAATAACGCCACGGCAGAGCTTCGAACAAAAGGTGCTTAACAAGTGATATTTCGGGCATTTAAGAACGATTGAAATTGTGCAATGCGCGTCACAATTTCATACTATCGGTGCAAAATTATTTCGCTTCAGCGTCATGGGATGACGTTTAAGGACTCAGGTATGTTTTCCTTCCTCCGCCTGACTGCGCTGGCCGCGCTGCTCAGCTGCGGTATCAGTCTGCCGGTCGGCGCCGCCGCGCCCGTGGCCGGCCAGTTTGCCGAACAGCAATTACGTCATATCGCCACCTGGTTCCCCGGCCGCATGGCGGGCAGCCCGGCGGAAATGCTTACTGCCGACTATCTCCAGCAGCTGTTTGCGGAGATGGGCTATCAAAGCGACAAGCGCAATTTTAATACCAAAGCGCCGTGGCGCGGCAACGACGGCAAAACGCACTGGCGCAATCTGACCGCCACCTCGGTTATCGCCGCCCGCGCCGGCGAGGTGCCGCAGGAGATTCTGGTGGTCGCCCATCTCGATACCTGGCGTCCGCTCAGTGAAGCCGAGGCGGAGAAAAACCTCGGCGGGTTACGTTTGCAGGGCGCGGATGATAACGCATCGGGTCTGGGCGTCATGCTGGAGCTGGCGCAGCAGCTGAGCCATACGCCGCTGCACTACGGTATTCGCTTTGTGGCGCTCAGCGCCTGGCAGGATGAGCTGCACGGCCGCGACGACTATATCGCGCGCATGAAAGCCGCCGATCGTAAAAATACCCTGCTGGTGATCGATCTGAATAGCCTGATCGTCGGCGACAAGCTCTACTTTAACAGCGGCAAGAATACCGCTTCGGCGGTGATCAAGCAGACGCGCGATCGGGCGCTTGATATCGCCCACCGCTACGGCATCAGCGCCGATAAGCGTCCGCCCCACAGCGTCGCCTCCCCTGAGTCGAATGCGTTCGACCAGGCCGGTTTT
This sequence comes from Mixta sp., assembly GCF_024610815.1. Taxonomy (NCBI): domain Bacteria; kingdom Pseudomonadati; phylum Pseudomonadota; class Gammaproteobacteria; order Enterobacterales; family Erwiniaceae; genus Mixta; species Mixta sp. The sequence continues at coordinate 11,323 of NZ_JANION010000203.1, read as the reverse complement.
CCGCTGCTGACGGTGCGGGCCACCAACTGGGCGTTAGGCAAGAAAGACGGCGGCCAGCAGCGCGCCGTTTCCCGTCATTTCCCCCAGGGCACCAGCCATCATCAAACCGGGGTGGATAATTTGAACTATCTTGACCAATGGCTGCCAGGCCGCATCAGCGTCCGAACGCGGGACAGCGTGCGCATCCTGCTTCCTCTGATTAGCGAACTGGCTAATCCTCCCCGCGTAAAAAAGGAGACATAATGTACGTTATCAACCTGAGCTATCACCGACCGATGGAAGAGGTCGAGGCGCTGACGCCAGCGCATATCGACTGGGTAAAGCGCTATTTCGAAGCGGGCGTGTTTCTGGCCGCCGGCCGTAAAGATCCGCGTAACGGCGGCATGATCCTGGCGAAAGATATCGATCGCAATCGTCTGGATACCATTCTCGGCGAAGATCCGTTCGTGGCGGTGGCGCAGTACGAAGTGATTAAGGTCAACGTATCGATGACCACTGAAGCGCTGAAGGCGCTGGCGGAAGGGTAAGGCGCGCAGACCTGCGAAAAAGCTTGCGCAGGCATGACGTCATTCCCAAAGCGTTAAAATAAAACAGGCGGTCCGAAGACCGCCTGCTGCGTTTAAGCGCGGGTACGCCGCCTACTCATGCAGGCCGCATTCACGCTTCAGACCAAAGAAGCGCGTTTCTTCTTCCGCCATGCCCGGCTCCCACTTACGCGTGGTGTGGGTATCTCCCACCGAAAGGTAGCCTTCGTCCCACAGCGGATGATAATGCAGGCCGTGCTGCTGCAGGTACTGGTAAACCTGACGGTTGTCCCAGTCAATAATCGGCAGCACCTTGAATACGCCGCGCTGCACCGCCAGCACCGGCAGATTAGCGCGGCTGCCGGACTGTTCGCGCCGTAAACCCGCGAACCAGCTCTGCGCGCGCAGCGTTTCCAGCGCGCGGTTCATCGGCTCGACCTTATTGATTTCGTTATAGCGCTCAAGCCCTTCGACGCCCTGCTCCCACAGTTTGCCGTAGCGCGCCTCCTGCCATGCCGGAGACTGCTCGGCGCGGAATACCTTCAGGTTCAGGCTCAGCTTCTCCGTCAGCTCGTCGATAAAGCGATAGGTTTCCGGGAACAGGTAGCCGGTATCGGTCAGGATCACCGGCATGTCCGGCTTCTGGCGCGTGACCAGATGCAGCGATACCGCCGCCTGAATGCCGAAGCTGGAAGAGAGAACAAACTCGCCCGGCAGGTTCTCCAGCGCCCAGATCACGCGATCTTCGGCGGACAGCTTTTCCAGCTGCGTGTTGACGTCGGCTAACGCCATAACGCGGTCTATCTTGGGCAACGCATTCAGTGCTGCGAGATCGAGTACAGACATGCTCTCCTCCGTTTATTCCCAGAAATCCCGCGCCGGATCGACGATCGGTTTGACAATGCCGGCGCGCAGAGTGAAATCACCAAACTCTTCGCCCGGTGCGCGCTCCTGCGCCCAGCGTCCCACCAGTTCATCGATAACGGCGAGGATCTCATCTTCGGTAATGTTTTCGCGGTACATGCGCGGAATGCGCGTACCGATGCGGTTGCCGCCGAGATGCAGGTTGTAGCGGCCCGGCGCTTTGCCTACCAGCCCCAGTTCCGCCAGCATCGCGCGGCCGCAGCCGTTCGGACAGCCGGTAACGCGCAGTACGATATGCTCATCGCCGACGCCGTGCTTCGTCATGATCTCTTCGACGCGCGTAACAAAGGCAGGCAGAAAACGTTCCGCCTCGGCCATCGCCAGCGGGCAGGTTGGGAACGCTACGCAGGCCATGGAGTTTTCGCGCTGCGCAGTGACGTTTTCCATCAGGCCGTGCGCGCGGGCAATCGCTTCGATACGCTCTTTTTCGCTTTCCGGCACGCCAGCGACGATCAGGTTCTGGTTGGCGGTCAGGCGGAAGTCGCCCTGATGCACCTTCGCGATCTCCGCCACGCCGCTTTTCAGCGGACGTCCCGGATAATCCAGCAGGCGGCCATTTTCAATAAACAGCGTCAAATGCCACTTATTGTCGATCCCTTTCACCCAACCGAAACGATCGCCGCGGGTAGTGAATGTATACGGGCGGATCGGGCCGAAGGTCATCCCGGCGCGTTTTTCCACTTCCGCTTTAAAGGTCTCCACGCCGACGCGCTCAAGCGTATATTTGGTTTTGGCGTTTTTACGGTTAGTGCGATTGCCCCAGTCGCGCTGGGTCGTCACCACCGCCTCCGCCACCGCCAGGGTTTTATCCAGCGGCAGGAAACCAAACTCGCTGGCGGTGCGGGCGTAAGTCTCTTTGTTGCCGTGTTCTATAGAAAGGCCGCCGCCCACCAGCAGGTTAAAGCCGATCAACCTGCCGTTTTCCGCGATAGCGATAAAGTTCATATCGTTGGCGTGCAGGTCGACGTCATTATGCGGCGGCACTACGACGGTGGTTTTAAACTTACGCGGCAGATAGGTAGAGCTGAGGATCGGCTCCTCGTCGGTGGTCGCCGCCTTTTTCTCATCCAGCCAGATTTCCGCATAGGCGCGGGTACGCGGCAGCAGATGCTCGGAGATTTTCTTCGCCCACTCGTATGCTTCCTGATGCAGGGCAGACTCAATCGGGTTGGAACTGCACAGCACATTGCGGTTCATATCGTTGGCAGTGCCGATGGCGTCCAGCCCAACTTCGTGCAGCATCTGGTGCGCCGGCTTCACGTTCTTTTTCAGAATGCCGTGAAACTGGAAGGTTTGACGGTTGGTGAGACGCACGCTGCCGTACAGGGTGTTTTCCGCCGCGAATTTCTCAATCGCCAGCCACTGTTTCGGCGTGATGATGCCGCCGGGCAGACGACAGCGGAGCATCATGGCGTGACGCGGCTCCAGCTTCTGCTCGGCGCGTTCGGCGCGAATATCGCGATCATCCTGCTGATACATGCCGTGAAAGCGGATCAGCAGGAAGTTGTCGCCGCTAAAGCCGCCGGTCAGGCCATTCTGCAAATCTTCCGCGATGGTGCCGCGCAGAAAATTGCTCTCTTTTTTCATGCGCTCCGCATCGGAAAGCTTTCCTTCGACGACCAGCGGTCCAGGGTGTTTTTCACTCATCAGTAAACGTCTCGCTGATAACGGCGCTCAATGCGCAGCTCACTTAAAAATTCATCGGCCGATTCAAGGTCCATGCCGCCCTGTTCAGCCACCACTTCCAGTAATGCCTGCTCGACATCTTTCGCCATACGGTTGGCGTCGCCGCAGACATAAATGTGGGCGCCTTCCTGTAACCAGCGCCACACTTCCGCGCCTTTCTCGCGGATTTTGTCCTGTACGTAGATCTTATGCTGCTGGTCGCGCGACCAGGCTAAATCGATATTGGTCAGTAAGCCATCTTTGACATATCTCTGCCACTCCACCTGATAGAGGAAATCCTCGGTGAAGTGCGGGTTGCCGAAGAACAGCCAGTTTTTGCCGCCGGCGCCGTCGTTTTCACGTTGCTGCATAAAGGCGCGGAACGGCGCGATGCCGGTGCCCGGCCCGATCATGATCACCGGCGCGTCGGGATCGGCGGGCAGACGGAAGTTATCGTTGTGTTCGATAAACACCCGCACTTCGCCCTCTTCCTGCAGCCGATCGGCCAGATAGCTGGAGGCGCCGCCGGCGCGCTGACGGCCATCGATCTCATAACGCACCGCGCCGACGGTAATGTGGACTTCGCTCTCCGTCTCCGCCTGTGAAGAGGCGATGGAGTAAAGGCGCGGCGTTAGCGGACGCAACAGCGACAGCAGCTGCTCCGGGTTCAGCTCGCCAGGCGCCTGACGTACCATATCAACAATCGGCATCGTCTGCGCGTAGTGTTGCAGCTGCGCTTTATCCGCCGCCAGCGCCAGCAGACGCTCGTTGCGCACCAGCTTCGCATACTGTTCCACGATCTGCGGCGTGTTCACCGTCAGTTCAAAATGCTGCTGTAAAGCCAGCGACAGCGGCAGCGTCTGGCCTTTTACCTCGACGCTCTCATCGCCGCGCAGCCAGAGCAGCTCGGTCAGCTCTTTCACCAACGCCGGATCGTTTTCATACCAGACGCCAAGCGCGTCGCCCGGCTGATAGCGCAGCCCGGCGTCGCCCAGATCGATTTCAATATGGCGCACGTCTTTATCCGAACCACGACCGGTGATTTTCTGATTCACCGACAGCGTGGCCGTCAGCGGCTCATCACGCGTATAAGGCGTGGTGAAAACTTCGTTGACGCTGCCGCTCGCGGTGGCGGCGGCCTGGGCAGGCGTTTCCGTCGGCACGCGCTGTTGCAGCAGCGCGACGACCGCTTTACGCCACTTCTCCGCCTCGGCGGCGAATTCCACATCCGCGTCAACGCGCTCCAGCAGGCGCTCGCCGCCCAGCTCGGCCAGGCGGCTATCGAAATCTTTCCCGGCCTTGCTGAAAAATTCGTAGGAGGTATCGCCCAGACCGAAGACCGCAAATGCAGTATCGGTCAGCTTCGGCGCTTTTTTCGACATCAGATATTTATGCAGCGCGACCGCCTCTTCCGGCGGATCGCCTTCGCCCTGCGTCGAGGTGACGATCAGCAGCAGTTTCTCCTGCGCGATTTGCTTGAATTTATAGTCGCCGGCATTTACCAGCTTCACGTTCAGCTTCGCCGCCTGCAGATCATCGCGCAGCTGTTCCGCTACACGGCGCGCGTTGCCGGTCTGCGAGGCGGAGAGCAGCGTAATGGTCGGCGTCTCGGCGGGCGCGGCGATAAGCTGAGCGGCAGAGCCGACTTCAGGGGTCTGGTTGACCCGCCCCCAGAAATAGCCGGAGATCCATGCCAGCTGCGTAATCGTTAAATCATTGGTCGCCGCCTGCAAGCGGGCGAGCTGCTCCGGGTTAAGCGGGAGCAAAGAACCTGGGGGTGCCTGAGTCGTCATTGCCTTGAGAATTCCAGTATCAATGGTTCCAAACCGTTCAGAGACGGGAGATGAGGTAGGTTACCGAGTCGCATATTAACCGGTAAATAAGGGTTAGAAATAATAAATAACCAAAACGCCTAAACACTTTTAGCGGTAATGCTTAACGTTTTAACTGTTTAAAAATAACGTTATCAATCAAAAGCTTAATCTTGGATGCATTTTTGAATGCACCTAAAAGGGGCCAGAGCGGGGAAACGGGTGCGAAAAATCTCGTTTTCCGGTAGACTTCGCCGGTTTTTGCAACAATTGAGACATCAAACATGGCAACCACGCTTTTTAAAGATTTCCAGTTCGAAGCCGCACACCGTCTGCCGCACGTACCTGAGGGCCACAAATGTGGACGTTTACACGGTCACTCATTCCTGGTGCGTCTTGAAATCACCGGCGACGTTGATCCCTATACCGGCTGGATTATGGATTTCGCCGAGCTGAAGGCCGCGTTCAAACCGCTCTACGATCGCCTGGACCACTACTACCTGAACGATATTCCGGGCCTGGAGAATCCTACCAGCGAAGTGCTGGCGCAGTGGATTTGGCAGCAGATGAAGCCGGTCGTGCCGCTGCTGAGCGCGGTGATGATCAAAGAAACCTGCACCGCCGGCTGCGTCTATCGCGGCGAATAGCCGTCGCTTAACGCTCTTTTCTTCCTGTCCAGCGTTCTTTCAGCAGCGCGCCGTTGATCGCCATATCCAGTACAGGCGACGGGGGAAGCCAGTTGGCTTTGCCCAGCGCCTGCATCTGCGCGAGCAATGGATTATCTTCGCCTGCGACGTAATCCGCCAACAGAAGGCCCGCGATCGTCTGCTTTGAAATCCCCGCCCCGTTACAACCGCCAGCGGTGTAGAGAAAATCATTGATTTTTCCCCACTGCGGCGCACCGTTTCGCGTGACGCTAATGGTGCCCGACCAGCAATGACTGAAGGACAGATCGTGAAGCTGCGGATAGATTTTGCGAAATAGCTGCTGATGCAGACGGGCCGCCTGCCGCGTATGACGCGCGCTGATAACGCCGTTCAGCGCCGGAATGACATGCTGGCGAATCAGGAACCGACGCTCCTGGGTAAAACGAAGCGTGGCGCCTGCTATCGCATTCACCGGCGTTAAGCCCCAGCTCGCCATTTTCGGCAGCCGGGCCAACTGCGCTTCGTTAAGCGGCGGCGTCAGGCTGGCAAAGGTGCCCATCGCCGCCTGACGACGGAGGCCGGGCAGCAGGTTGCCCGACAGGGCATTGGTCGCCAGCATCACCTTTTTCGCCCGTACCGCGCCCGTCGCGGTATACACCGTCACGCCGTGATGATAATCGATGGCGAGCGCCGGGCTGTGATACCAGAGCTTAACATTCTCAGGCAGCGTATCCGCCAGGCCGGCGATCAGTAGCGCTGGATTCACCAGTACCGTATCCGGCGTAAAAATGGCCTTGTGATAAAAGCGCGTACCCAGTTTTTCCTGTAAAGCGTCGGTATCGAGTTGTTGATACTCTTCCGCCATCTGCGCGAGACTGTCGCAGTAAGCCCGCAAAATTTTGTCCTGTCCTGGCGCGACCTGACAATGGTATTTTCCGGCGGCTTGCCATTCGCACTTGATGTGATGCTCATCCACCAGCGTCTTCAGCCACTGTATGCCCGCCTGCAACAACTGGCGATACGCATGGGCTTTTTTTAGCTCCGCCGTTGAACTGCCGATATTGTGCGGCAGGCCGATAATAAAACCGGAGTTTCTGCCGGATGCGCTGTCATAAGCCGTGCCGGCTTCCAGCACTGCGATTTTCCATGCCGGTTTCAGCATTGCCAGCCGTCGGGCGAAGGCCAGGCCGGCATAACCGGCGCCGATCACCACCCAGTCAGCCTCCGTCGTGGAGGTCAACGCAGGGAAAATGGCAGGCTGAGCGCGCTGGCTAAGCCAGCCGGAGACATTTTGATTAAGCGGCAGACGATTCATAACCCTTCCTTTGGTATGGATACTCCGAAAACAGGAGTGTACCACCCGCAGGTAAGGGCGTTAATCAGGCAATATTAAGGTATTTGTGGGTCTGCATGGAAAGACGCCAGTTGCGCGCGATGCAGGTCGCGATGCAGAGACGCGTCGCATCCTCTTTCTGACTGATCGGTTGCAGCGCGACGATACGCGCTTTTTCATCTTCAAGCCGCGCCAGCAGTTCATCCAGCGCATCGATATCGCGCTGACGTGCCACCGGATGTTTGATCTCATCGGCGCGCGCCAGCGCCTGATTCAGCACGTCATAGCCGCCGCGCATATTCACCTTCGGCGATACCGTCACCCAGGTTTCCGGCGAGCATTGCACCTCATGCGTGCCGCTGGTTTCAATCTGGCAGCTGAAGCCTGCCTGTTGCAGCGCGGCGGTCAGCGGCGTTAAGTCATGAATGCAGGGCTCGCCGCCGGTAATCACTACGTGACGCGCGGTCCACTGCTGACGCTTGATGGTCGCCAGCAGCGCGTCGGCATCGGCGGCGCCCCAGGCGTCGCTCTCTACGGTTTTTATCAGAATATCGCCCAGCGACGTTTCCCGATCGGCCAGCTTATCCCATGTATGTTTGGTATCGCACCAGCTGCAGCCAACCGGGCATCCCTGCAAGCGGATAAAAATTGCCGGAACGCCGGTATAAAAACCTTCGCCCTGCAACGTCTGGAACATTTCATTAATCGGGTACTGCATTACGCACTCACGTCAGGAGAAATAAGGGCGCAGATTATGGCAGATGAAACAAAGGACGCCAAATCTCCTCAGGAGAAAAGGCACAAACTGAAGATAAAAAATCAGGGTCTTATCGCCGAACAGGGCGCGGCGTCAGGTAATTTGGTAGGGGTCAGCGCGCACAAAGAAAAAGCGTTACCCTTATCGGCCTGTGGCGAAATATCTGCTGCCTGAAACGCAGTTAAAAAAAAGCCCCGTCAAAACGGGGCCTTTAGCTGAGCGGCGAAGTTATTCACCGCCAGTCGGTCAATTACTGACCTTTAACTTCTTTCAGACCGTTGAACGGCGCTTTAGCACCCAGCGCTTCTTCAATACGAATCAGCTGGTTGTATTTCGCTACGCGGTCAGAACGGCTCATAGAACCGGTTTTGATCTGGCCCGCTGCGGTACCTACCGCCAGGTCAGCAATGGTTGCGTCTTCGGTTTCGCCTGAACGGTGAGAGATAACGGCAGTGTAGCCAGCATCTTTCGCCATTTTGATTGCAGCCAGCGTTTCGCTCAGAGAACCGATCTGGTTGAATTTGATCAGGATGGAGTTAGCGATGCCTTTCTCGATGCCTTCTTTCAGGATCTTGGTGTTGGTTACGAACAGATCGTCGCCAACCAGCTGGATTTTGTCGCCCAGCACTTTGGTCTGGTAAGCGAAGCCTTCCCAGTCAGATTCGTCCAGGCCATCTTCGATGGAAACGATCGGATACTGTTTGGTCAGATCTTCCAGGAAGTGGGTGAACTCTTCAGAGGTGAACGCTTTGTTGCCTTCGCCAGCCAGAACGTATTTGCCGTCTTTGTAGAACTCAGAAGCCGCGCAGTCCATCGCCAGAGTGATGTCTTTGCCCAGCTCGTAGCCTGCCGCTTTTACCGCTTCAGCGATAACAGCCAGCGCTTCGGCGTTAGAGCCCAGGTTCGGCGCGTAGCCGCCTTCGTCGCCAACAGCGGTGTTCATGCCTTTGCCTTTCAGCACTTTCGCCAGATGATGGAAAACTTCAGAACCCATGCGAATCGCTTCTTTCACGGTTTTCGCGCCAACCGGCTGGATCATGAATTCCTGGATGTCGACGTTGTTATCGGCGTGCTCACCACCGTTGATGATGTTCATCATCGGCAGCGGCATAGAGAATTTGCCCGGCGTGCCGTTCAGTTCAGCAATGTGCTCATACAGCGGCATGCCTTTCGCTGCGGCTGCAGCTTTGGCGTTGGCCAGAGAAACCGCCAGAATCGCGTTAGCGCCGAAGTTGGATTTGTTTTCGGTGCCGTCCAGGTCGATCATGATTTTATCGATGTTCGCCTGATCTTTTGCATCTTTACCCAGAATAGCTTCAGCGATCGGGCCGTTTACTGCGGCTACCGCTTTGGTGACGCCTTTGCCCAGGAAACGTGATTTGTCGCCGTCACGCAGTTCCAGCGCTTCGCGAGAACCGGTGGAAGCGCCTGACGGCGCGGCAGCCATACCTACAAAACCGCCTTCCAGATGAACTTCAGCTTCAACAGTCGGGTTACCACGTGAGTCGATGATTTCACGACCGATGACTTTAACGATTTTGGACATTAGTTTTTCCTCAGTACAAGTTAAGCTAAAACTCAGACAAACAGCGCGCGGAAAGTTCGCGCGCTGTTATAAAAACGCTTACTTCACTTGATGCTTCTGGTACTCGCTTGCCGCTTTCACAAAGCCGGCAAAGAGCGGGTGACCATCGCGGGGCGTTGAGGTGAATTCCGGGTGGAATTGACACGCAACAAACCACGGGTGGTTCGGGTTTTCAATAATCTCAACCAGCTGATTGTCCCCTGAGCGACCCGCAACACGCAGCCCCGCCGCTTCGATGGGCTTCAGCAGCATGTTGTTAACTTCGTAGCGATGGCGATGACGTTCAACAATGGTGTCGGAGCCGTACATCTGGCGCACCAGGCTGTTTTCCGTCAGCTGGCACTGCTGGCTGCCGAGACGCATGGTGCCGCCCAGGTCGCTCTGTTCGCTACGCACTTCAACATTGCCGTTCTCATCACGCCATTCGGTGATTAACGCCACCACCGGATATTTACAGTCTGGCACAAATTCCGTCGAGTTGGCATCAGCCATGCCCGCAACGTTACGGGCGAACTCCATCAGCGCAACCTGCATCCCTAAGCAGATGCCCAGGTAAGGAATGTTGTTTTCGCGCGCATACTGAGCGGTCAGGATTTTGCCTTCGATACCGCGCGGGCCGAAGCCGCCCGGCACCAGGATCGCATCCAGATCTTTCAGCACTTCAACGCCGCGCGATTCCACATCCTGCGAGTCGATCAGCTTGATGTTCACCGTCACGCGGTTTTTCAGGCCGCCATGCTTCAGCGCTTCAATCACGGATTTGTAAGCATCCGGCAGTTCGACATATTTGCCGACCATGCCAATAGTCACTTCGCCGCCCGGATTCGCTTCTTCATAAATGACCTGCTCCCATTCGGAGAGGTTCGCTTCCGGCACGTTCAGGCTGAATCGTTTACAAATATAATCGTCCAGCCCCTGAGATTTCAACAGGCCAGGAATCTTATAAATGGAATCAACATCTTTCAGCGAAATAACCGCTTTTTCCGGCACGTTGCAGAACAGCGCGATTTTTGCGCGTTCGTTAGCCGGCACGGCGCGGTCGGAACGGCAGATCAGCACGTCCGGCTGGATGCCGATAGAAAGCAGTTCTTTAACGGAATGCTGAGTCGGTTTGGTTTTGACTTCACCCGCCGCGGCCATATACGGCACAAGCGTCAGGTGCATATAGAGGGTATGTTCGCGTCCCACATCGACCGCCATCTGGCGGATCGCTTCAAGGAACGGCAGGGATTCGATATCACCGACGGTGCCGCCGATTTCCACCAGCACCACATCATGGCCTTCGCCGCCTTCGATGATGCGCTCTTTGATGGCGTTGGTGATATGTGGAATAACCTGAATGGTGGCGCCGAGATAATCGCCGCGACGCTCTTTGCGCAGCACCTCAGAATAGATGCGGCCAGTGGTAAAGTTATTGCGGCGCGTCATCCGGGTGCGGATAAAGCGCTCGTAGTGACCTAAATCCAGGTCGGTTTCAGCGCCGTCGTCGGTAACGAACACTTCACCGTGCTGAGTCGGGCTCATCGTGCCGGGATCCACGTTGATATACGGGTCCAGTTTCATGATGGTCACGTTCAGGCCACGCGCCTCAAGAATGGCTGCGAGGGAGGCTGCGGCAATGCCTTTACCCAGAGAGGATACGACCCCGCCGGTCACAAAAATATAGTTCGTTGTCATGCTGAACCTGAGAGTTGAGGTTTAAAGACGGTGGAATAACCAGGACGGGAAAACAGTATACCGGATTCACCTCTTAGCCACAATTGATCATTCTCCGCCGCCGCGACTGCTCGTGACGGCCTACCTTAGCGAAGCCTTACGCAAGAAGGGTTGATTTGCGTCATAGGGAGCGGAACTTTTTCACTAAAAGCTGAAACGAGTAAGCGGCGATCCACTTTTTAGTATATGAGCGCTAAGAGCCCATTGTTCGGCGTTTACTCGTTCAGAGATGGATTGACGACGCCTTTACGCAGCGGCCTTCGCCCTGCTGACGGCAGCGGGGCGGCTTTTAAGCCCCTGCTGCTGTTAACAGCCTGACGGCGCCGGTCATCCGAGGGGCGGGCCAACGGCGGAACGGCAT